>JAQWAN010000213.1 GCA_028707655.1 Bacteroidaceae bacterium | reverse complement strand
ATCTCGATACCACCAATTGCAGAATGTAGAATGGCTCCATCAAAATCGCTCAAAAAGAGTAAATTACTACCTGCCCCTATGGATAATATTGTGGAGGAGTGTTGTTGAACCTTTGGCAACAATGTCTTTAAATCGGCTACCGAACTGTATTCATAGAAATAATGTGCAGAAACATCTATACCAAATGTGTTATGGTCTAAAAGAGAGTAATTAGTATGTTGTATTACCATAGTATTAATAACTTAAGTCTTCAAATTTATATAAGCTCCATTTACGCTTTATACGTTTAAAATATAGGGCGTTAGAAAAGAAGTTATCTACCGATTTTAGCATTAGTATACGCGTGGTTGAGGAGGGAGCATCTGTTGCTCTATAAACAATGTTTGAAATTATACCATGCGGCAAAGCGGGTTTAAATACCTTCCATTGATTCAAGTCCATTGTTGTTTCTACAATAGAAAATTCATCGTTAGGATCTAACGTAACATATTTTAGAGGTGTAATTATTCGCGTGGATTGAAAGGTGTAATCGGAAGCAAACTGATGATAAAACGTATAAAAATCAAGGTCGTCTAATGTATCCCACTTCTCTTCATTGATTTTCTGCAACATCCAATGCGATTTTTTTCGTTCAAAACAGTATTGCTTTATTTTATTGCTATGTAAATAGATCCATTCAAACTTAATATCCGTCAAAGCGGAATCATTTAATAAATCCAATTCTTGCTCATGGTCAAAAATCAGCGTAAAATACTTTTTCTTATAATATAGCGAGTCGTGTTTCCAGTCTCCCTCCTCTATAACCGTTGAATCGGAAAGACGACGACTCAACAGGGGGAAAGATATACGACTTTTCTGAAACGAAGGACTAAGTGAGAACCGATAGATGAAATCGGCAAAGACTTCATCAACAGCTTCTGTACTATCCTCATTATGCGTTATTAATTCGTCCATCTGTATCAGATGGGAATGGAGTGTATCTTGAAAAGCGGAATCCATCTGATGGTACATAACAGCCAATACTGGTTGATATGTTTTTTTCTCATGGCACATGGTACACATCCATAAAAAAATAAAAAGCAAAAAATATCTCCACATAAAATACGACTTTTAAATTCTATATTTAAGGATGTAAAGTTACCTATTTAAAAGTATTTTAATCCAGAAAATCAAAAAGAATTTACGATGTTTAAATTAAAATGAAAAAAAAACGGGCCTATACGTCATAAAACATTATCCTTGTAAATATTTTGATTTAAAACAAACCGATACAATCATGATAGCTAAGATCAAACAACTTTTAGAAGAGGTTGAAGCAATTAAGGCAAACACTGCCAATGAATTAGAGACATTACGTATAAAATACCTCAGTAAAAAGGGTGTTATCAACGATTTAATGAATGAATTCCGCAATGTTCCTTCTGATCAGAAACGAGAAGTAGGCATTATGCTCAACCAATTAAAAACAGCTTTACAAGAAAAGATTAACAAGCTACGTGAAGATTTAGAGAATAACGACAATGACGTTGTTGACCTAGATCTTACTAGAACATCTTATCCTGTACGCCTAGGGACCAGACATCCACTAACCATTGTGAAGAACGAGATTATTGATATTTTTGGACGCCTTGGCTTTACCATTGCAGAGGGTCCAGAGATTGAGGATGATTGGCATGTGTTCTCTGCTCTTAATTTTGCAGAAGACCATCCTGCACGTGACATGCAAGACACGTTCTTTATTGAGTCGCATCCTGATATTCTGCTTCGCACACACACATCGAGCGTACAAACACGTGTTATGGGTTACTCCAAACCTCCTATTCGAATTATTTGTCCAGGACGTGTTTTCCGTAATGAAGCAATCAGCTACCGTGCACACTGCTTTTTCCACCAAGTAGAGGCTTTATACATTGATAAAAATGTATCCTTTACAGATTTAAAACAAGCACTCTTACTTTTTGCAAAAGAGATGTTTGGAGCAGAGACTAAGATTCGTCTTCGTCCCTCTTATTTCCCATTTACAGAGCCTAGTGCAGAGATGGATATCTCTTGTAATATTTGTGGAGGAAAGGGTTGTCCTTTCTGTAAACACACAGGTTGGGTGGAAATTTTAGGTTGCGGTATGGTTGATCCAAATGTACTCGAATCAAATGGTATTGACAGTAAGGAATATAGCGGTTATGCTTTAGGCATGGGTGTGGAAAGAATTGCTAACTTAAAATATCAAGTAAAAGATTTACGTATGTTTTCTGAAAATGATACGCGCTTCTTAAAAGAGTTTGAAGCTGCGCACTAGGCAAAATTTTTAAACAAGAGATTAATTGAGCCCATCTTTCCATTGTGTATGCATTGGGGAGATGGGTTTGTTTTTAACTTAAAAGCATAGGCAATGAAGAAAAAAGAACTATATGAGCAGGTAATTCGTTATTTTGAAAAGGAGATGCCAATAGCTGAGAGTGAGTTAAACTACTCCAATCCATTTGAGCTCTTAGTGGCCGTAATTCTATCTGCACAATGTACCGACAAGAGGGTGAACTTAACAACGCCTGCTCTTTTTCGAGATTATCCCACAGCCAAGGCCATGGCGGCAAGCTCACACGAAACAATCTTTACATATATCCGCAGCATCTCTTTTCCCAATAACAAGGCTAAATATTTAGTAGATATGGCTAAGTTACTCGTAGAGGAGTACAATGAGGTGGTGCCTAGCACATTAGATGATTTGGTTCGATTACCGGGAGTGGGTAGAAAAACAGCAAATGTTATACAGGCTGTTATTTTCAACAAAGCTGCTATGGCGGTAGATACACATGTCTTTCGCGTTAGTCACCGGATTGGTTTGGTGTCTGCTAAACAAACGACCCCTTACGCTACAGAGCAAATACTCATGAAATATATACCAAAAGAGATTGTACCCAAAGCACACCATTGGCTAATCTTGCATGGTAGATATGTCTGTCTTGCACGCGCACCCAAATGTGACCAATGTGGCTTAACAAGATGGTGTAAAGCCTATCAAAAGAATCCACTGAATCCTAAGGCTAACGACATAAAGCTAAAATAACAGTTATACACGAAGGGTCTGATCACAGATGGTGGACAGATGTGCATGATGGGTAATAAACAACATCGTTTTATCTTTATACTGAGCTTGTAAACGATTTAGTAAAATACTCTCTGTATCTGTATCCAAAGCGGAGGTAGCTTCATCAAATAGAAATATAGACCCCTTACGTAAGAGAGCACGAGCAATAGCAATACGTTGTGCCTGTCCCTCCGAAAGTCCCCCACCATTTTCAGCTAATACGGTGTCTAAGCCAAGAGGCAGTTCAAAAACGAAAGTGGCTACGGCCGTTTCTAATGCAGCTCTTAGTTCTTCTTCTGTAGCTTCTGGATTACCCAAATACAGATTATCTCTGATGGTTCCGCTAAAAAGCGAATTCCCTTGTGGCACATATACAAAATTGGAACGTGTTGCAGCAGAGACCAGAGATTGTTTATTTTTACTCTTCAAAACAATACGGCCACTTGTAGGAGATATTAGTCCTAATATTAATCTGATGAGTGTTGTTTTTCCAGCTCCTGTTTCTCCTAGAATAGCAGTAGTGCTTCCTGGAGAGAAACGAAAAGAAAAATCTTTTAGGATTAAATTACTATCCTCTTTATAAGAGAAGGAGAGGTTCTGAAGTTCCAAAGAGACTGGAGATTCCAATGCATTTTGTATTTGGTCGTTTTCAAGTGCCATATTTTCTAAGTCCATCAATCG
>JAQWAN010000017.1 GCA_028707655.1 Bacteroidaceae bacterium | reverse complement strand
TTTTCTTTTCATAGAGGAAAAAGCACTAAATTTGAGCTTACAAATATAGCTTTATTAAATTTATCTTTATAGAATTGCAACATAATTCTTTAAAGTAGCGGTTAAAAAGCATGATTAGCAAGAACAAAATTAAATATATTCACTCATTAGAGCTGAAGAAAAACAGAAAGGAAGAACACGTATTCGTTGCTGAAGGACCTAAACTGGTACACGACCTACTCCCCTATTTCCATTGTCGCTTACTGGTAGCTAGCCCCAATTGGCTCGCTGAAAACCCAACCGTAGAGGCAGACGAGAAATTGGAAGCAACAGCAGCAGAACGAGCTAAATGCAGCTTTTTAAAGTCGCCACAGAGCGTATTGGCCATCTTTGAACAGCCCAATCCAGCTTTCGACCCTACAGTTGTGGAACGCTCACTCTGTTTAGCCTTAGACGATGTGCAAGACCCTGGTAATCTGGGTACTATTATCCGACTAGCCGACTGGTTTGGCATAACCGACATTTTTTGTTCTAGCAACACAGTGGATCTATATAACCCTAAAACCATCCAAGCAACCATGGGGGCTATTAGCAGAGTAAGGGTACACTACTGTGGTTTGAAAGAGCTAATAAAAGGGCTACCCAATGCTCCTATCTATGGTACTTTTCTCGAGGGAAACAACCTCTACCAAGAAAAACTCTCTACACACGGACTCATTGTGATGGGAAATGAGGGAAATGGTATTTCTAAAGAGATTGAAGAATTGGTGAACCAACGCCTTTATATTCCCAACTACCCATTGGATTGTGCTACCTCCGAGTCACTTAACGTGGCGATGGCCACAGCAATAATCTGTTCAGAATTTAGGAGAATATCGCAATAAATAGAAGATATTCACGATTTTTATTCACGATTTTTTTATATCTTTGCACCTCAATATAGCAACGATGTAAAAGAGCCTATAAATATGGATAAAAAATTTGCAGAATATACAAATTTCAACCTCTCCGATATTAATAAAGAGGTATTGAAATCATGGGACGAAAAAGACCTTTTTTCTAAGAGTATGACAGAAAGAGAAGGGAAGCCTTCATTTGTTTTTTATGAAGGACCTCCTTCTGCAAATGGGATGCCTGGTATTCATCATGTGATGGCTCGATCTATTAAAGATATTTTCTGCCGTTTCAAAACAATGAAGGGGTTCCAAGTTAAGCGTAAAGCTGGATGGGATACCCATGGTTTACCCGTTGAGTTGAGTGTGGAGAAGAAACTAAAAATCACAAAAGAAGATATTGGTGGCAAAATCTCTGTAGATGAATACAACAGCTGTTGTAGAAAAGAGGTGATGAAATATACTAAGGAGTGGGCCGACTTAACACATAAGATGGGCTACTGGGTAGATTTAGATAATCCATACATCACTTACGACAACAGATATATTGAAACACTCTGGTGGCTACTCAAAGAAATTTACAACAAAGACCTTTTATACAAAGGCTATACCATACAACCCTACTCTCCTGCTGCTGGTACTGGATTAAGTTCACACGAATTGAACCAACCAGGCTGCTATAAAGATGTAAAGGATACTACGGTTGTGGCACAATTTAAGATCAAAAATCCTACTGCTGAACTCAGCAAATGGGGTACTCCCTATTTTATTGCTTGGACCACTACACCATGGACACTACCATCGAACACAGCTTTATGTGTAGGTCCTAAGATTGATTATGTTGCTGTTCAAACCTATAATGCATATACCGGCGAGCCTATTACGGTTCTCTTGGCTGAATCGCGTTTATCCGCTTATTTCTCTGAAAAAGCTGCCGATTTAAAACTCGAAGATTATAAAGCAAACGATAAGCTTATTCCATATAAGGTGATTGCCTCTTACAAAGGTAAAGAGCTAGAGGGTATGGCTTACGAACAGTTGATGCCTTGGGTCAATCCTGGCGAGAATGCCTTCCGTGTTATTCTTGGCGATTTTGTTACCACAGAAGATGGAACAGGTATTGTGCATATTGCACCAACCTTTGGTGCTGACGATGCGCAAGTGGCCAAATCTGCTGGCATAGCTCCATTACAGCTCATCAATAAAAAAGGCGAGCTTCGCCCAATGGTAGACCTAACGGGTAAGTTCTACGAATTAGACCAACTAGACGAAGCGTTTGTTCAAGAAAAAGTAAACGTTGCTGCCTACAAAGAGTTTGCAGGACGCTACGTTAAAAATGCATACGACGATACACTTACAGATAAGGATGAATCACTAGATGTTTCTATCTGTATGCTAATGAAAGCTACTAATCAAGCATTCAAAATAGAAAAACATATTCACAACTATCCACATTGCTGGCGTACGGATAAACCTGTACTCTACTATCCACTAGATAGCTGGTTCATCAAATCGACGGCTTGCAAAGAGCGCATGATGGAGTTGAACAAAGAAATCAATTGGAAACCAGCTTCTACTGGTACCGGACGATTTGGCAAATGGCTGGAGAATTTGAACGATTGGAATCTTAGTCGCTCTCGCTACTGGGGAACACCATTACCTATCTGGCGCAACGATGATGATGAGATAATCTGTATTGGTTCTGTAGAAGAGCTGTATAATGAGATTGAGAAATCAGTAGCTGCTGGCTTTATGCAAACAAATCCTTACAAAGAAAAAGGATTTATTCCTGGCCAATACAACAAAGACAACTACGAGAAAATTGATTTACACCGTCCATATGTAGACGATATTATATTGGTTTCTCCTACCGGCAAACCGATGAAGAGAGAACTCGACTTGATTGATGTTTGGTTCGATTCTGGCGCAATGCCTTATGCTCAATTGCATTATCCCTTTGAGAACAAAGAATTATTGGATTCGAGAGAGGTTTATCCTGCTGACTTTATTGCAGAGGGTGTTGACCAAACACGCGGATGGTTCTTTACACTACATGCTATATCTACCATGATATCCGATTCAAAAGCCTATAAAGCGGTTATTTCAAACGGATTGGTTTTAGATAAGAGTGGTAATAAGATGTCCAAACGATTGGGCAACGCAGTAGACCCTTTTGGAACAATAGAGAAATATGGTTCGGACCCGTTGAGATGGTATATGATTACAAACTCATCTCCTTGGGATAATCTGAAATTTGATACGGATGGTATCGAAGAGGTGCGTCGTAAGTTCTTCGACACACTGTATAACACCTATTCGTTCTTTGCACTCTATGCTAATGTGGACCATTTTAGCTATAAAGAAGCCGATTTAACACCCGACCAAAAACCGGAAATAGACAATTGGATTCTCTCTGTTTTAAACTCATTGATTAAAAATGTAGAGGAGTGTTATGAGACTTATGAACCAACAAAGGCGGGACGATTGATTACCGATTTTGTAAACGACCATTTATCGAACTGGTATGTACGTCTTAACCGTAAACGTTTTTGGGGTGGAACATACTCACAAGATAAGCTATCGGCCTATCAAACGCTATATACTTGCTTAGAAACAGTAGCTAAGTTAATGGCGCCAATAGCACCTTTCTATGCAGACCAACTATTCCTTGACTTAACTAAAGTGACAGGCCGTTCTACGGAGGAGTCGGTACATTTAGCTACATTCCCTGTATACAAGGAGCAACTGATCAATAAAGAGTTAGAGACACGCATGGAACTTGCACAACAAGCAACATCGATGGTTCTAGCACTCCGACGAAAAGTGAGCATCAAAGTTCGTCAACCACTACAATGTATCATGATACCGGTAGTAAACGAAGAACAAAGAGGACATATTGAAGCAATGAAGGACCTTATCATGAATGAGGTAAACATAAAAGAGGTGAAATTTGTAGACGATTCATCGGGCATATTGGTGAAACGTGTAAAATGTAATTTCAAAAAATTAGGGCCTAAATTCGGTAAACAGATGAAAGCAGTAGCTGCAGCCGTAGCGAAACTATCACAAGAAGCAATTAACGAATTAGAGAACAATGGTAGCTACCCACTACAACTTGGCGATACTAGGGTTACAGTAGAAGCAACAGATCTTGATATTGTAAACGAAGATATTCCAGGTTGGCTAGTTGCTAACGAAGGTAAACTAACGGTCGCCTTAGAGGTAACCATAACAGAAGAGCTTCGTAGAGAAGGTTGGGCACGCGAATTGGTAAATAGAATTCAAAATATCCGAAAGACATCTGGTTTAGAGATAACAGATAAAATAGCTATTCAACTGACCAAGAATGATACCATTAATGACGCTGTAAACGAATATAATGGATATATTTGTAAACAAGTGCTTGCAAATAAGCTGGAACTAGTGGAGCAGGTAAGCAATAGTACGGAATTAGATTTTGAAGAGTTCACACTATCTATTTGTATAGAAAAAGAATAACCTATTATATTACTTAACCATGGAAAAGAAAAGATACTCTGATGCGGAATTAGAAGAATTCCGAGCTATTATTGTTGAAAAGCTGGAAAATGCGAAACACGATTATGAGCAACTCAAATCTTCTGTTACAAATGCGGGTGGTAATGACACAGACGACACATCGCCAACTTACAAGGTATTGGAAGAGGGTGCGAACACTTTGTCGAAAGAAGAAAACACGCGCCTAGCGGAAAGACAAATGAAGTTTATACAAAACCTAGAAATGGCGTTAATGCGTATTAATAATAAAACCTATGGTATTTGTAGAGAAACAGGCAATTTAATTCCTGCAGAACGTTTACGAGCCGTGCCTCATGCTACTTTAAGTATTGAAGCTAAAAATGGTGGAAAAAAATAAATAAACAGAGAACATGAAACACCAAGGCAGACTTATAACATTTATTGTTACCGCAGTAGTACTCATTGATCAATTGATCAAAGTAGTGATCAAAACAACAATGAACTTAGGAGAGGAGATAAATATTTTAAGTTGGTTTAAGATTCATTTTACGGAGAATAATGGCATGGCCTTTGGAATGGAGATTTTTGGAAAATTATTCTTAACCTCCTTCCGCGTATTAGCTGTTATTCTAATCATTTATTATTTAACACGCATCATCAACAAAGGATTTAAAACAGGGTACATTATCTGCCTATCTTTTATCTTAGCTGGTGCATTGGGTAATATCATTGATTGTCTTTTCTATGGTGTTTTGTTTAATGAAAGCTCGTTTATTACTACAGCTACTTTTTTACCAGAAGGTGGAGGATATGCTCCATTTTTATATGGTAAGGTGGTAGATATGTTTTATTTCCCCATTATCGATACAACATGGCCCAATTGGGTACCATTTATTGGTGGCGAAAGCTTCCGGTTTTTTAATGCTATCTTTAATTTTGCTGATGCATCGATCTCATGTGGTATTGTAGCCCTCGTACTGTTTTATGGTAAAACGTTGAATCATATATCACTTAAAGGTCCTTCTTCTCCAAAAGAAACGACGAATACGCATGCGTAATAAAATTATAATAGGCTGTGTTGCTATGCTTTTCTGCACAGGCGTTTATTCTTGTAAGGAAAAAAAGTCGAGCAATATATTATCGCCACAAAAGATGGAGGAGGTATTGTATGATTACCATCTGGCTAAGGTTATCTGTACCAACAGAAGTGGGTACAGTGCTGCTTTTGAGGTTAAAACAACGAATTATGTTTACCTAAAGCATCATATTAATCAAGCGGTGATGGATTCCTCTTTGGCCTATTATACACGCAACATAGCGGAGATGAACACGATATATGAGCATCTTTCTCTGCGCTTTAAGCAACAAAAAGACTCCCTAGAGAAACGGTTAGCGGAACGAGAAAACGTATCCTCTACTTCTATTTCAGGCGACTCGGTGGATGTTTGGTATTTAAGTCATTCTGCACTACTTACCCCGATAACGCATCGCCAGAAAATATCGTTTGAGCTGGTTGCAGATAGTACGTACCATCCTGGCGACTCTATTGTTTGGCGCTTTTTAGCAACACAACTTCCACTACAACAGTCGTTTAATTCGGTAATGGGACTGGCTGTAAAATATATGAACGATTCCATTTTAAGTGCCACACAATTATTCTCAAACAAAGGACACGTTCAACTATCTATCTATTCTAACAAAGCGGAAAAGATAAGAAGTATAAGCGGTTTTGTATATCTGCCGGTAGACTCCATGGTTAAGATGCTACATTTAGACAGTATACAGCTGAAAAGATACCACCGTTCAATTCCTCTAGACAGTTTGGATAGCACTAGCAGTACTCCCAAAGAGAAAAAAGCGATACGCTCCAAGGATAAGAAAAAGACAATTCTGGAACTTCCAAAAGAGCACACACAAGAGATGCCGGAAGAGGCTGTGGAGAATAGAAGGAAGCCCAGTCAAAAAGCACTTATGAATAGGGCTAAAAGGGTGAACAAAAAATGAAACGTTATGCCTCTCACTATTTATATCTACTGCCAGATACGCTCTACAAGCAGCATATCATAGAGCTGGAAAACAATGCTATTCGCTGTTACCCCTTTACAGAGGAGCAAGAACGGGTGGTTTGGTTGCCTGGCTTACTTATTCTAACCCACCATGCACTAGTAGAGCCCATCAAAGAGGGCACTTTCGCAACTTTTCTTGCACAAATAAAAAAGGGGGAGAAAGAAACAGTATGTCAGGATTGGTTTTTATACCATATCGAAAACATCTCGTTAAAGGAGCTTGTTTTTACCACAAAAACAGCAATAAAGCTACTTGAAAAGAGTTCCTACTCATCTTTTTCTACAAAAAAGTAGGCACTAAGGAAGGGGAACTATACCCGAATCTTTGGACCATTCTAAACTTGGATAGAAGCTGTCCCAAGCATCATTTATTCCTGAAGATTGCACAACATAGGTGGCTACTCCAGAGAATTTAGCGGGGTCTATAGATAGTCCAATAAAATTGCTCGTGGTATGCTTATATAAAACACATTGGTTCCATACCGTTTCTAGGGAGGTATACTGGGTAGGTGTGGCTATCTGCTGGAAATAATCTAGAAAATCATAACAAAATTCGAACTCTGCACTTCTGAAATAGGGTTGTAATACACTTTTATCTACCCCATAAAGTCTGTCTTGGGATACGGAAGAGACGATTTGCTGCACCTCTTCTGCCACAGCTTGCAACGCACTACATTTAATTAATGCTATGGTACCATCCATTCTATAGTTCGTGGGATAACCATTGGAGATACGGGGTTTCTTTGTTCCATCATAATAGCTAGCATAACACTCAGCCAAACGATTGGGCTCCAAAGGATTTTCAAAAAAAGCAGGTACTAGCCATTGATAAGGAAAACCGAAATCAAAGATTTCTGCTGGAGATGCTACTATATAGTCTACACTGTTGCGTAATTCATAAGCTACTTCGATAGAGCTCATATAGCAGGCATCAAAAATAAGATTTTGGATATGAATAGCGGGCAACGATTGAAAGACAGCAGCTAAATCGGTAATATCCATCTGATAACCATTGTCGCTACCCCAACTACGTTTGGCGGACATTTTTTTACGCGTAGCTGGTAACCATGAGAGTGCATGCGACCAAAGAACAAATGTATTTACAGAAGAGGAATAGGCAGAAAAAGCATCTGTTAACACCACTCGCATTACAGCAGGATCGGTTGAAGTCCACTCCTCATACTGTTTAAAGACCTCTCTTTCTACTGCCCCATCTTTCTTTACAAAATGATAAAGAACAGGGTCAACCCCCATATCGTCTACATAAACCAATAGATTGCCTACTGCACTACTACGTTGATACCCCACGGCTAAACTATCAAGGTTATCCTCAACATTAGCCGTTAAGCTGTTGTCAGCATCCATATAAACCAACAATGTACCTACTACATTAGCAGGTACATAGGTTTCATTCTCTGCGCACGAAGCAAACAGAAAGCATAGGCCAATCAAAAAAGAATAGAACTTGCTCATCTTTATAAAATTTAAAAGATTGTGCTAGCCATTCCTCCAATTATTCAGGTTTTGTGAACTTAAATTTACCAATTGGAAGCTCAACTAACTGATGGGTCAATGTATCGCTAAACTGTTTGTGCATCTTCTGATATTTTTTATCAATCTCTTTTTTCTTCGTTGAGAAAAAGATAACACAAGTGCGATGTTCTAATGATTTGTTTTGTCCCAAAAAGTTTTGCAATTGGTAAGAATACATGGCACGTTTGACTAAAAAATGAGATTTATCCACTTGTGCACTATCTAAATATTGTATATTAGTAATATGCACCAATGAATCGCTAAAAGAATAAGATAAGCCAAAAAGATAGGCACCTGTTTTTAAGTCTTTTTTTGCAGAAGCTGCAAAACAAACCGTAAACATCAATAATGTGACAAGCACCAATTTCTTACTATTCATAATAATTATTTCTTTGTTTGCGGCAAATATACAAAAAAACTATGCAAGTTAATACAAAAACGGCCATCTTTATTGCTAAAGATGGCCGTTCGAAACAATATTAATTTAACCCAAATAAGATTTTAATAGCGTACTTCGCGAGTTTTGACGTAGTCTACGAATAGCCTTCTCTTTAATTTGTCTAACACGCTCACGCGTTAAACCAAACTTATCGCCAATCTCTTCTAACGTCATCTCTTGTTCAC
This sequence comes from Bacteroidaceae bacterium, assembly GCA_028707655.1. Taxonomy (GTDB): domain Bacteria; phylum Bacteroidota; class Bacteroidia; order Bacteroidales; family Bacteroidaceae; genus JAQWAN01. Next base: position 7,174 of record JAQWAN010000017.1, on the reverse strand, counting down.
CAATTCCAAAAAACATTTGAATAATATCTTTTTCTCTATCGGTTAAAGTAGACAATGAACGGTCAATCTCCTTAGCTAACGACTCGTTTACCAATGCACGATCTGCCATTGGAGAATCATCATTAATTAGTACATCGAGTAGATTATTGTCCTCGCCCTCTACAAAGGGAGCATCCACAGAGATATGACGTCCAGACACTTTCATGGTATCTGAAATTTTATCCACAGGCAAGTCTAGCTCATCTGCCAACTCCTCGGGAGATGGGCGACGTTCGTTTTCTTGTTCAAATTTAGAAAAAGCCTTACTAATCTTGTTCAAAGAACCTACTTGATTGAGCGGTAAACGCACAATACGAGATTGCTCTGCCAAAGCTTGTAATATGGATTGTCTAATCCACCACACTGCATAACTAATAAATTTGAATCCACGTGTTTCATCAAACTTCTCAGCTGCTTTAATCAAACCTAAATTGCCTTCGTTAATCAAATCGGGTAAACTTAATCCCTGATTTTGATATTGTTTAGCAACAGAAACGACGAAGCGTAAATTAGCACGTGTCAATTTCTCTAACGCGATACGGTCACCCTTGCGGATACGCTGAGCTAACTCAACCTCCTCCTCAACGGTAATCAATTCTTCACGACCTATTTCTTGTAGGTATTTATCTAGAGATGCGCTCTCTCTATTGGTAATACTCTTGGTAATTTTTAGTTGTCTCATCTATAAAGCAAATTTGTGTGCAAAGGTACAATAAAATTGCATCTTTCAAGGAAAATATATTTATATTTTAGAAAAAACAGAACGTTTGGATACATACTTACAATCAAGTTAATAGCACCTTATTAACACAACGTAGAATAATGAACAATCGTATGTGATACAAACAAGAAGTACTAGGTTTTGTTCTCCTAGTACTTCTTTTTAAATGTTATTTAATAGTTTTTCTTATGTTTTCTCTATTCATCGGACAAATCGACCGCATAATTGGCTCTTTTCCCAGAAGGATAGACACCAGAGATAAACAACACTTGCTCTGGAGAATGTGCGGCCTTATGCATTTGTTTTGTAAGGTCTTCTACACTATTCATACGTTTGCCATTCACCTTTAAGATAATAAAGCCTTTGCGCAATCCTGCATCTGCCATTTTTCCTTTAGAAATGCCGGCAACTTGTAATCCATAACCTAAGTTTAACTGTTTCTTTAAATCGCTAGATAATTCTTTAAAAGCAGCACCCAACACATCGATGTCAAGATCTTTCATGATTTTGGTAGTACCCTGCGAATTTTTTAATACGAGTTTTAACTTCATCTCTTTCTTATTGCGCAAAAGAGTAACGGTAACAGTATCACCTGGACGATGTTTCACCATGGCTTCTTGTAATTCGGCCATGTTGTTTATCGCTTTGCCATCTACCGCTGTAATCACATCTTTTTTCTGAATACCTGCAACCGAAGCAGCACTCTCATCCGTTACATCCACTACATATACACCCTCTGAAACGGATAAATCTTCAGATAAGCTATCGTTAATATCCTGCCCCATAATACCTAATAGTGCACGTTGTACCGTTCCATATTGACGTAAGTCGGCAACAACCTTTGCCATAATAGAGGTAGGAATAGCAAAGCCATAGCCCGTATAGACACCCGTAGGAGAGGAGAGAACAGCATTAATACCCACTAGTTCTCCTTTGGCATTGACCAAAGCGCCACCACTATTTCCTCTATTGATTGCTGCATCTGTTTGTATGAAAGATTCAATACCACCATTATAAACGCCTAATGTACGTGCTTTAGCACTCACAATACCAGCAGTAACAGTAGAGGTCAGATTAAATGGATTTCCAACAGCCAAGACCCATTCACCCACTTTTAATAGGTCGGAATCGCCAACAGGAAGGGTTGGAAAATCTTGATCGCCTGTTATCTTCAATAATGCAAGGTCGGTGTTAGGGTCGGTACCTATTAAGCGAGCTGCAAAATGACGATTATCATTTAGTGTGACCTGTATCTCATCACTTTTATCAATCACGTGATTATTCGTTACAATATATCCATCTTTAGAAATGATTACACCCGATCCAAATCCAACGCGTGGTTGTGTCTTTACCTGTCTACGTCTCGATTGTCCATCACCAAAAAAGAAATCAAAGACATCGGGCTGCGTTTGGTAGCTTTTAATCTTACTATGTTGGGTCGATTTGATATGTACAACAGCATGTACAGATACATTCGCCGCTCTAGTTAAATCTACCGGAGGTTGAGGGGTTACAACATTGGAGTAGGATGCTTTTTTGATCAACGCCGTTCCATTAGCAAATAATTGACTAAAGGATTTAGGTTGGTCACTCGTGTCTTTTTGCAAATAATAAAAGGCTGCAACACTTGCAGAAACGCTTACTGCAACCAATAGTAAAGCAATAAATGCCGATTTCAGAAGATTTCTCATATACGTAAATAAATTAAATTGTTAATATAAAGTCTTCGTTATAAGTACATAGGTGAATATACCAAGAAATGCTATGCATGATTACATCCACAACTCATTTTTTACCCTATTTAACCGTAGATTCCTACACCTTAACAGCACTTAACGGCATACATCCTATTATTTACGTCTATTAATAATTTCCTATTTTACATTTATTAAAATACAAAAACAACTCTATTTATATCTCCTCCACAGATGCTACTACAATTATACATCTGAAAAGAGCACTCTTTTTTAGCCTCCTAAGGCAAGAATCTATAAGAATACAAGAAAGAAAAAAAGCTACAAGCGATTTGTTCTCATATAAAATAACTATTTTTGTAGCGTAAACAGTTGGTCAGCTTATCGCTCGTAGCAATACGAGAGGAAAGTCCGGGCAACACAGAGCAATCCACTTCTTAACGGGAAGCTATTCGTGAGAGTAGATAAGTGTAGAAGAAAATAACCGCCTTGCAAGAGGTAAGGGTGAGAAGGTAAGGTAAGAGCTTACCAGCAACGGGGTGATCCGTTGGCTGTACATATTGGATGTTGTAAGGTCATGTATACTAACATTTGAGGGCTGCTCGCCCAACGTTAGAGGGTAGACCGCTAGAATATAATGGCAACATTATATCCAGATAAATGATAAGCACTCCTTTATTCAATAAAAGAGGCACAGAACTCGGCTCATCGACCAACTGTTTATTTTTTTAACCTCTAAAGCCACTTTTTTATGGGAGACACAATAAAACGCATCTTTCATTTTCTCTCTTACGAGATTTGGAGAATCACGGACAATGATGTAAGTAAACATCGTTCCTATATTTATTATGTCTTAAAGACGATAATCATCACCATACGACGGTTTAAACTAGACCGAATAACCGATAAGGCATCTGCACTTACCTACAGCACGATTCTCTCTATTGTGCCTATACTCGCTATCATCTTTGCTATTGGTAAAGGATTTGGGTTTTCCGATTTGATAGAAAAACAGCTACGAACAACGTTTGCAGGACAAGAGGAGACCATTGATACCCTACTTGAGTTTGTAAACTCCTATCTATCGCAAACCAAGAGTGGTCTTTTTGTAGGAATAGGTATTGTATTACTGCTTTGGACCATCATTAATCTGATCAGTAACGTTGAACTACAGTTTAACCATATCTGGCAAATCAAGAAAAGCAGAGGTATCTATCGCAAGTTTACCGATTATTTCTCAGTGATACTACTCATGCCCTTTTTTATTCTTTTCTCGGGAGGATTGAGTATCTATCTTACAGGATTTGCTAAGGAGATGGACACCTTTATCATTTTAGCTCCTATTGTAAAAATAGTGCTGCAAGTTATCCCCTATTTTATTACCTGCTTAATTTTTACAGGACTCTATATGTTTATGCCTAATACGCATGTAAAGTTTAAACATGCGCTTTTTTCTGGCATCATTGTAGGTATCACCTATCAGTTCTTTCAATATTGGTACATCAACGGACAGATGTCGGTTTCCAGATACAATGCTATCTATGGTAGTTTTGCAGCTATTCCACTGTTCCTATTGTTTCTACAATTCTCATGGACAATCTGCTTAGTGGGCACGCAACTGACCTATGCTGGGCAAAACATACGCAATTTCAATTTTAGCAATGACACCGATACCATTAGCCGACGATATGAAGATTTTGTCTGTATCTTAATTATGTCCGTCATCTGTAAGCGTTTTGAAAAGGGAGAAACACCTTATACCTCAGAGATACTCTCCACAGCCTATAAGATACCTATCCGTTTAACCCAAAACATGCTCTATAAATTAGTTGAGGTTGGTTTATTGCACGAAGCCTCTGACGATACCAAAAGCAATATTCCCACCTATCAGCCCTCTATTGACATTAATAAGATGACTGTTAATTATATCCTAGATAAGATAGATACCTACGGCTCAGAAAACTTTAAGATTGAAAAATCGAAAGAATATAAAGCACTCTGGGATACCATGATAGAGCGACAAAAAAACCTTAACCAACATTATAATCAGATGTTAGTTAAGGATTTATAAGCGATGCCACCTTTTGGTTGTCAAAAAGCAATCTACTAGAAACGTATATAAAGTTCTGCAGCTAAGTGATTACTGTTTACATCGGTTGTTGAACGTACATTGTTACTATAGGTAGCTACACGTTGGTTGCTATAATAGTAAGCAGCTTGTAACATCAAATTCTTATAGACCGTATAATTAAATGTCACTCCAAAGTTTTCTGTTTTTGTATCATTGGTTTTCTCCTGGCGATAGACATCCCAACGTGGATAGATCTTTAGCTTTTTACAAACAGGGATACCCACGGTGGCATACCAACCATCTGCTCTATCACTCATTTCTGGATGCATAAAAACACCACCTTTAGAGGTGATATACTCTGCACGCGCGCTCCATTGGCTCTCATATTTCACACCAAAAGCCATACGTCGACGTGTCACTTTGTTCTGCTCAGTACCATATTCACCATTCCAACCAAACACACCAATCTGTAACTCTTTGAGCGGACGGATAGAAATACCTCCAATAATATCTTTCGAACTATTCCGATCGGCATGGTTGATACCCTCTCCATTATAGAGTCCTAATTCATAATGCAAGAAACGATGTATAGTTAGTGGAAAAAGATCTCCTTTTATCAAGACGCCTAAATCGCGGCCTCCAGAGGGTTGTTCGCCAGCACGGTCGGAGAAAGCCACTAAATTGCGCACTACCATGGAATAGTTTGTATGCCCAACTGCCCAAGGACTATAGGGATTTTCAAAAGAAAAGGCACGTTTCATCTGGCCTACACGAACTGCAATGGCTTTATATTTACCCCATTCAGCATATGCATCTAATAAACGTACACCTTTATTGGTACCTGGCTCCCCCGAGAATTCCATCTGCGCCTTATATTTCCAATCGCTTCCTAAAGTACCATTCACATAAAAGCGAACCATACGAACACTAAAATTACTCTTTGCATCTACAGAAGACTCATCTGTATAGGTATCCTTTACTACAGCATAACCACCTAAAGAAGCCTGTTCAAGTACTTTAGATAATTTTGTTTGTGCCTGCATAGAACATCCTAAAAGGATAAAAGCAACCATCATTAATCCTGTTTTCTTTCTCATTTTTCTATTGTTTATTTATCGTTTTTTTCATACAAAAAAGACATGCAGAAAGATTCTAATCTCCTTCTACATGCCTTTTAAAATCTTATAGCTTAATATTTATTGTACGTCACCACTTTTTCGGGTTTCTTTCGTATCTTCTTACGCTTATCTTTTGTGGCATATCCAATCACAATATCTAATAAAAGTCGTTTGGAGGAGGGCATACCTACCAATTCCTTTATTTTTTTCTCGTCGAACCAACCTAATATGCAAGAGCCAAGACCCTCGTTTTCTGCAGCCAAAACGATATGAGCTGCAGCAATACCTACATCTATTAATGGGAAATGTTTATTTTTTACCACTCCACCAATCATAGAAGTAAAATTAGGCAGTTCCTCAGAAATAAGGATATGCACTGGCGCATCTTTGGCAAACTTATTCATACCTAACCCAGCAGCAGCTTTCCCAACTTCTTTGGCAAGATCTGCATCGGTAACAACCGTGAACTTCCAGGGTTGTGCATTGCAAGCAGAGGGGGCAAGAGAGGCACACGCTAAAATACGTTCTATCTTCTCGGACTCCACCTGATGATTTACATCAAAAGCTCTATCGCTCTGACGTGCTTGAACAAGAGAGATAAAATCTTCCATCTTAATCTATATATTGCATCATTTTACTTAAATACTTGCCAATAATATCAAACTCTAAATTGATTACTGAACCAATCTTAAAGGTGTGAAAATTGGTATGCTCATAGGTGTAAGGAATAATGGCTACTTGAAAAGTATCTTCAGTAGGATTACAAACAGTGAGACTCACACCATTTACAGTTACAGAACCTTTGTCAACGGTAACATATCCTTTGCGTGCCATAGCTTTATCAAAGGTGTATTGAAAGGTGAAATACCAACTACCATCCGCATCTTCAATAGCAATACAGCGTGCTGTTTGATCCACGTGACCCTGTACAATATGACCATCTAAACGACCATTCATTGGCATACTGCGCTCTACATTCACTTTATCACCTACCTGCCATAAGCCCAAGTTAGAACAATCTAACGTTTCTTTCATGGCTGTTACGGTATACGTGTTATCCGTAAGATGAACAACAGTGAGACAAACACCATTATGGGATATACTCTGGTCTATTTTTAATGCATCTACAAATGAACATGTTAATGTAAAATGCACATTCTCTCTATCTTTTTCGATAGAAACTACGGTAGCATACTCTTCAACTATTCCTGAAAACATAATTATCTACTTTATGGATTGAAAGGCAAAATTACGTATAATAAATGAGATAGCCCTCGCATAGGGGCAAAAAAAAAGGAGCAACGCTTTGCTCCAACCTTTGTTAACCTAAATCTAATACTTATGAAAAACACACCACAAAGATAGAGCTTTTATGGAAACCGGCAAGCTATTATGTTAAATAATTATGTTATATAACATTGTTTAGGATTTTATAATCACAAGTTAATTGTTTTAGCTATTTTTATACTAGAATATTTCATCATCCGAGAATCAATCCTTATCTTGCTCTATCTCATTATCCGTCAGGCTG
>JAQWAN010000212.1 GCA_028707655.1 Bacteroidaceae bacterium | reverse complement strand
TCACCTACTTCACGGAAATTGCGCTCTGCACGAACTTCTTGACGCAGCACTTGTGTTAATGCTTGCATAATGCGTTCAGGTGACAACCCTACCATCATTACAGATGCTTCTTCCATCGCCTCTGGTCGTTCGTGTGCTTGGCGAAGATTGAGAGCCCTAAAATTCAATATTGATGATTCTTCCGATATTGTTCCCGAATCAGATAATGCTGCATATGAACGCATTTGTAATGCATTGTAATCGTGGAAACCCAGTGGTTTTAAGAATTGCACTTCTGGTCTTACTTCCACTTGCATCTTATCAATCATATTGCGTGTACGTGGATGTGTGGATACAATAATGGGCATTTTGTATTTGTCAGCAATAGCATTCAAAGATTTTATCAATCCATTGAAGTTTTTCTCTGAACTGATATTTTCTTCTCTATGTGCAGATACGACAAAGAATTTACCTTCTTCTAACTCTAATCTACTTAATACATCCGATGACTCTATCTGTGGTAAAAAGTGATGCAACACCTCATACATGGGTGAACCTGTTTTTATGATACGGTCAGCTGGCAATCCTTCTCGCAACAAGTATTCACGTGCTATGCTTGAATAGGTGAGGTTGATATCCGATACGTGATCTACTATCTTTCTGTTTGTTTCTTCAGGCACTCGTTGGTCGAAACATCTGTTTCCTGCTTCCATGTGGAAAATAGGAATCTTTCGTTTCTTGGCTGCAATAGCACATAAACAAGAATTGGTATCACCTAACACTAAAAATGCATCAGGATTAACTTCTTCCAATACTGGGTCGATGTTGATTAGTATTTGTCCTGCAGTGGTGGTGGCGTTCTTGCCGGCTGCTTCAAGGAAGTAATCGGGTTTGCGAAGGCCTAGGTCTTCAAAGAATATCTCGTTTAGCTCGTAGTCGTAGTTTTGTCCTGTGTGGACCAATACATGTTCTATTGCATCGGAATCGTCTAGGGCGTTGAGTACACGGGAGAGTCTTATTATCTCTGGACGTGTTCCAACAACGGTAAGTACTTTAAGTTTCTTCATATTATTTTGTTTCTCGCAGATTAACGTAAATGCTTTCTCGCTGATAATTGCGGATTTATTTTTCGCTGATAAATGCGGATTTTTTTATTTTTACAGGTTATTTACTATTCTCTTTATGGAAGTATCTATTTTATCTGTATTGAAATTTACTAATATACCCAACTTCTTATCGGATAGTTTTAAGTAGGTAAGCAATTGCTTATAATGTACATTTGCTAACTCATCAACCGATTTAACTTCAATCACAACTTTATTTTCAACTAGTATATCTAATCTATATCCAACATCTAGTTTAATCTCTTCATATACAAAAGGCAAACCCACTTGTGTTTTTACATCAAGTCCTTCTTTGACAAGTTCATAAGCTAAAGCCGCTTCATAAGCTGACTCTAATAAGCCAGTACCTACTTTATTGTAGATGTTGAAGATTGCTCCTCTTATCTTATATGAAATCTCGTTTTCAGTCATAAACTAATTTCCTTTCTCGCTGATTATGCTGATTATTTTCTCGCTGACATTCGCTGTTTTTTTATCTGTGTTCATCTGCGTTTTAATTTAATCCGCGTCCATCTGCGAGAACCATCACACTCTTTCGAAGAACGTATCGGGATTGCTTGGATCAAACACCTCATTCACCCACATAACCGTCACCATATCCTCTTCTCCTAAGTTTTCTATATTATGCGTATATCCCACTGGAATATCCACCACTTCCAATTTATCTCCCGATACATGGTATTCAATTATCTCCGATTGTTCGTCTATCTTACGGAAGCGGATAACACCCCTACCACTAACAACAAGAAACTTCTCATTCTTAGTGTGATGCCAATGTTGACCTTTAGTAATGCCAGGCTTAGATATATTAATAGAAACCTGACCACGGTCGGGAGACTTCAAGAACTCCGTAAACGAACCCCTCTCATCCACATTCATTTTGAGTGCATAAGAGAATTTATCTTCTGGTAGGTAGCTGAGATAAGTTGAGTATAGTTTTTTAGTTATTGGATTGGATAGGTCGGGTACTTGTAAAGTAGTGCGACTTTCTTTGAATGATTGGATTAAATCCACAATCTCACCCAATTTTATTTGATGCTCAACTGGTACTTTGCAGTAATCACCTTCTTTGTTTGGATTTTCTACCAAACAATTGATTAGCTCTTGCACTACATCGTCGATATAGACCAATGTCATTGGATGATTTGGGTCATTCACCTGTATAGGTAAATCATGTGCTATGTTGTGACAAAATGTAGCTACAGCACTGTTATAATTGGGTCTGCACCATTTTCCAAATACATTGGGGAAACGATAGATATATACTTTTGCACCTGTCTCCTTTCCATATTGCAATAGTAGATCTTCACCTGCTTTCTTTGAAACACCATAAGGATTGTCTAACTCTGCCTGAATGGAAGAGGATAGCATAATTGGGCAAGTGTTGTGGTGCTTTTTGAGTGTATATAACAATTCACTTGTAAAGCCAAAGTTGCCTTCCATAAATTCACTCTGCTCTTTGGGACGGTTGACACCTGCTAGGTGGAACACAAAGTCTGCCTGATGGCAATACTCATCTAATAGCTTTGGGTCGGTATCTTTGTCAAATTCAAAAACAGTTATGTCAGAACCTAACGTATCGTGCTTTGCTTTGCCCTCTTTTATGTTGTATAGTTGGGCTACAAGATTTTTTCCAATAAACCCCTTAGCTCCTGTAATTAATATTTTCATAGTTTAAATGCTTTCAGCATTGTTCAAGCTTTTTCTTCGTGTTCTGGTTTTATTTTAAGTCCTCCTGAATGATATCCAGCTTCAGTAGTAATTCTTTCATTCCCTCGACATCTAGCTGGTGTGTATTATGTGAATGATAGTCCTCCACTTTCGATATATCCTCTTGCCCCTGCGAAAAGAACTTATCATAATTCAAATCCCTTGAATCGGCAGGTATACGGAAATAATTGCCCATATCTTCTGCTTTAAACATCTCTTCGCGTGTAACCAATGTTTCATACAATTTCTCACCATGGCGTGTACCAATAACTCTTACAGGAGTATCTGTTTTATATAACTCTTTTAAAGCATTTGCTAATACATCTAAAGTAGCAGCAGGAGCTTTTTGCACAAACAAATCACCATTATTACCATTTTCGAAAGCATACAAAACCAAATCAACAGCATCTTCCAATGTCATCATATACCGTGTCATATTTGCATCGGTGATTGTAATTTCTTTGTTGTCTTTCATCTGATCAATCCACAATGGGATTACAGAACCACGACTTGCCATTACATTTCCATAACGTGTAACACAGATAGTTGTTTTTGCATCATCACCCAACGAACGAGCTTTAGCAATTGCCACTTTCTCCATCATGGCTTTACTTATACCCATTGCATTGATAGGATAGGCAGCTTTGTCAGTACTCAACACAATCACATTCTTCACACCATGTTCGTCAGCAGAATCTAATACATTTTCAGTTCCTATCACATTGGTGCGCACTGCCTGCATAGGAAAAAACTCACACGATGGTACTTGTTTTAATGCAGCTGCATGAAATACATAATCCACACCACGCATAGCAGTATCCACCGAACGCTTATCGCGCACATCACCAATGTAGAACTTCACCTTAGGATTCTGAATACGATGACGCATATCATCCTGCTTCTTCTCGTCGCGACTGAAAATTCGTATCTCCTTAATATCTGTATCTAAAAAACGCTTTAGCACAGC
>JAQWAN010000211.1 GCA_028707655.1 Bacteroidaceae bacterium | reverse complement strand
AAGGGCTATCTACAGCGTGGCTATTCCAAGATGGGGCATAGACCGATTAGCGGTCAGCACTGGATATATGGGTATTGGTCGCGTCTATTGGAATGAGAAAAATGCGGTAAAACGTCCTTTCTACGGCACACTCGACGCACAAATCTGTGCTTCTCGAGGTGGATTTTCACTTTCGCTATGGGGAAAGAACCTTACTAAAACAGATTATACCGCCTACTATTTTGAAGCCTTTAACAAAGGGTTTGCACAAAAAGGGAAACCACTCACAGTGGGTACTACACTAGCTTTTAGCTTCTAAAACAAGAGAACGAACAATGACGATCTTTAAAAAAAACAGGGGACAACGAGCTACCCTCTTTATGCTTTTCTCGCTCTATATTGCACAGACCATACCGATGAGTTTCTTCTCTACGGCTATACCTGTTATGATGCGACAAGAGCATTTCTCGCTCTCCGTCATTGGACTATTACAACTAATTAAGCTGCCATGGATCATTAAGTTTATCTGGGCACCTGCAGTGGATACGCATTGTAAAGAGGTGAAGAATTATAAACACTGGATCTTTATGAGTGAGGTGATCTATGCCTCTTTTTTGTTTATCATTGCTTTTCTAAATATTACAACGGATTTTAAACTGATTGTGGTATTGGTACTGCTCTCACTACTAACATCGGCCACGCAAGACATTGCTACCGACTCATTGGCTATTCGTCTGTTCGACAAAAAAGGGAAAAGCTTATCTAGCAGTATGCAATCGATGGGTAGTTTTGCTGGTGCCATGATTGGGGGTGGATTACTATTGGTGGTGCTACAACGCTATGGATGGGACTGTTTGCTGCTCTGCTTGGGTGTGTTTGTGCTACTAGCTATCATCCCACTCTGGAAACATAAGCATCTAAAGCTACAACATCAAAAAGAGCGAAAAAAAGCAAAACCTATCGATATTTTGAGTTTCTTTACACAGAAGGGCATCTGGAAACAGGTGACTTTCTTATTACTTTTTTACGCTGGCATAGTGGGCACATTAGCTATGTTACGTCCCTATCTGGTAGACCTTGGATACGACTTGAAACAGATTGGGTTGATGAGTGGTGTGTTGGGTACTAGTGGGGCTTTTCTTACATCATGGGGCGCAGGACTCTTAGTACGCCGAATAGGAAGAGCTGCTTCGCGCTTGCTTTTTGGGGGATGTATCTTGTTCGCTGCTCTTTATTTTGTAGGAATGAGTAGCGCACAACCTACTACCCTACAACTGTACATCGGTATCCTTTTATTATGGGGCAGTTACGGAGCAGCTACTATCATTGTCTACACCATGGCAATGGACAAAGTAAGACCAGGGAGAGAGGGTACCGACTTTACTATTCAGATTGTACTTACACATCTCAGTAGTATTATCATGGCGGTAGGTAGTGGACATCTGGCACAACACATTGGATACCACGGACTCTTTATCGCAGAGGCATTGCTAGCAGCACTCTCTCTTAGCTATGTGTTACTGGTTTATCGAAAAGACTTTCGATGCAAAAAGAAGAAAAGAGCTATAACGAATTTAATAAAATAACATACGATGACTGACCTTTTACTTAAAAAGTATAATGTTCCGGTTCCTCGCTATACGAGCTACCCTCCTGCCAACTATTTCTCTACGGATTTTAAAGCAACCGATTTAGTAACGGCTATGGCAGAAGCCAATGAGGTGGAAAATAATAAAATATCTTTTTACATTCATATTCCTTTTTGTAAACATCTCTGCCACTACTGTGGCTGTAACTCTTGGCCTATGGCAAAAAAGGAGCAGGTGGAGAGATATATAAACGCATTGCATCAAGAGATTGATAAGGTTTGTGAACAGATCGACCCTAAACGTGAAATTGCACAGATACACTACGGTGGAGGTAGCCCCTCTTCTATTCCTTTGCATTTTCTACAGGAACTAAATGAACAACTACTAAGCAAATTTAAAACAATTGAGAAACCAGAGATAGCTATTGAATGTCATCCAGGTTATTTAAAAGAGGAGGACTGGCATATGCTCTTGGCTGCGGGATTTAATCGTTTTAGTCTGGGTATTCAAGATTTTAATGAGGAGGTGCTACACGTTGTGAACCGACGTCCATCTCTTTTACCTGTTGCAGAGATTGTGGCTATCTTGCGAGCAGCAGGTGCTACCATTAACATGGATTTTATCTACGGACTGCCTCTTCAAACCATGGAGAGCTTTACCACTACAATTGAAAAAGCCATTGCTTTACGTCCCGACCGCTTGGTAACCTTTAGCTATGCACATGTGCCATGGGTAAACAAACGCCAACTGATATTAGAACGTGCAGGACTACCGGATAACACCACTAAACAAGCGCTCTTTGACAAGGCTGCTAGCTTACTGCAAGAGGCAGGCTATCAACCAATTGGTATGGATCATTTTGTATTGCCAACGGATGAACTAAACCTAGCGTTACAAGCTGGAGAGCTACATCGTAATTTTCAGGGTTATTGCACACGACGAACTACCGGACAGGTCTATGCTTTTGGAGCATCGGCTATCTATCAACTAGATACGGCTTATGCACAAAACGAGAAGGATCTAGCTACTTATATAGAAATGGTGGAAAAGGGCGAACTACCTACTGCTCGTGGCTATAGCCTCTCCTATACTGAACAGATAACACGAGAAGTGATTGAGACCTGGATGTGCAATGAGGCAATACATTGGAAGGAGTTAGCCGAACGAATGAACCGCTCTGTAAAAGAGATACAAGTTGCTGTTCTTGTAAACATACCACAGCTACAGGAACTAGTAGCCGATGAATTGATTCTATGGGATGAGCAGGGTATAGAGATGACACCCAAGGGAAAACCGTTTATACGCAATGTGGCGGCAGCACTCGATGCACTAATGTTGCATAACACGCAACGCTATTCTAAACCACTTTAACAAAAAAGAATGGAAAAGAGGACAACAAAAAAAGAGGTCGTAATAATTGGAGCAGGTATAACAGGACTCACCACAGCTTTTCGTTTGCAACAGGCGGGATGGAAGGTGACACTACTAGAGAAGAGCAACCGCGTGGGCGGACAGATTGAGACACATAAACAGAAGGGATTTCTCTTTGAGAGTGGACCAAACACAGGTGTGGTCTCTTATCCTGAGGTAGCAGAACTTTTTGCGGATATACAATTGCCCCTAACCACAGCTACTCCACTAGCTAACAATCGGTGGATCTGGCGCAAAAAGAAATTTTATGCTCTACCTAGCAGTTTGATTTCTGCTATCACCACACCTCTTTTTACATGGAAAGATAAGTTTGGTATCTTAGCAGAGCCTTTTCGTAAACCTGGAACAAATCCAAATGAGACTCTGGCAGAACTAGTAAAACGGCGTATGGGTAAATCGTATCTAAAATATGCAATTGACCCATTTATCTCGGGTATCTATGCGGGAGATGTGACCAAATTAGTGACGCGCTATGCCCTACCCAAGCTCTATAATTTGGAACAGGAATATGGCAGTTTTATTGGTGGAGCAATCAAGAAAAAAGGTATTCCTAAAACAAAACGCGACCTACTAGCTACCAAAAAATGTTTCTCGGCACCTAATGGGTTACAAGACCTAACCGATGCATTGGCACAACAGATTGGCAAAGAAAATATACAATGTGGAGCAAATGATATCTGTATAGAACCCAACACAAACAACACCTTTACTATACGCTATCAAACGGAGCAGGGTGCAGTGGAGCTAACAACGGATAAAGTGATTACAACAGTGGGAGCTTATGCAGATCGGA
>JAQWAN010000210.1 GCA_028707655.1 Bacteroidaceae bacterium | reverse complement strand
CGTTAATACCACCACATCGTTAGGTTGGAAAGTACATTTCTTCAAAACCCCTAAGGCGTGAGCCGATTCAATAGCAGGTATGATACCCTCTAGTTCTGTTAATTCAAATCCAGCATCGATAGCCTCATCATCGTTTATGGCCAATACCGTAGAGCGATGTTGTTTGGCAAGGTTAGCATGCATGGGGCCAATACCAGGATAATCTAAACCCGCTGAGATAGAGTAGGGCTCCTCAATCTGTCCATCCTCATTTTGCATCACCAATGTACGTGATCCATGTAGCACTCCAGTCTTTCCCACCTGTATGGTAGCAGCTGTTTCTCCGCTGTCCAGACCCCTGCCACCTGCTTCAGCTAAGATTAGTTGTACACGTTTGTCGTCGATGTAGTGATAGATACTACCGGCCGCATTACTACCACCTCCCACGCAAGCAATGATATAATCGGGATAATCGCGTCCCTCTTTCTCCAAGAGTTGTTTCTTTATCTCCTCACTAATCACCGATTGTAGACGAGCCACCATATCGGGATAGGGATGAGGCCCCACGGTAGAGCCAATGATATAAAACGTATCGCTTGGATGCGAACACCAGTCGCGTATTGCCTCGTTGGTAGCATCTTTTAGTGTTTTATTACCAGAGGTTACGGGAACCACACTAGCGCCCAGCATCTTTATCTTCTCCACATTTAGTTTCTGACGTTCAATATCTGTCTCTCCCATATAGACCACACACTCCATATGCATCAACGCACATACCGTAGCCGTAGCCAGTCCGTGTTGTCCAGCACCTGTCTCCGCAATGATACGTGTTTTCCCCATATGTTTGGCCAAGATGATTTGTCCAATGGTATTGTTTATTTTATGTGCACCCGTATGGTTCAGATCCTCTCGTTTAAGATAGAGCTTACAGCCATATTTTGCAGACAAACGTTTTGCCAGATAGAGTGGAGAGGGGCGACCCACATAGTCGCGTAATAACGCATCGCACTCCTTTTTGAATGCCTCACTCTGTAAGATAGGTAAATAAGAACGTTGTAAATCTTCTACGCATTTATGTAGTATCTCTGGTACATAAGCACCACCAAATTCGCCATAATATCCGTTGTTGTCGACCAAAAAACTTTTCATATCGTTTGTTTTATATTTTGTAAATCTTGTCTTTTAAAAATGTGCACAAAAAAAAAGAGTCCCATCGCAGGTTGCGATAGAACTCTTTTAGAATGTATCTAAGTAACTAGTATATATACATGTGAGTTGCTCCCTTACGACTTGTTGAAGTTGTAGTGGTGCCACCAATATGCATTTAATACTAAATTAATCATTATCTTGTTTTCTTAATAGCTTGCGCTAATTCTTGGATACAAAAGTATTTATTCTTGTGGAACTGACAAACAAAAAAAGCTATTTTTTTGGAATAACATCCTTTTTTAAGTTTTTTTTAGGATAGGAGTGCTATTAACTCCTCTCGCCAGTCTGTAGCGTTCTTAGGTTGGAACGTTTGAAAGCCTAGACGTTTTGCAGTAGCAATGTTGTGTGCTCCATCATCAATAAAAAGAGTCTCTTCTACCTTGATGTTAGCATCCCTAACCATATATTGGAAGATAGCCTCTCCCGGTTTTGTGTATCCACAGTCGTAACTCATATAGAGTTTATCGAAATAATGGTCGAGTGGCAACCTACGTTCACTTAAATTCTCACTCCTTGCCCAGCTCATCACAAAAGGATTGGTATTGCTTAACAGCAAGAGTTTGTATTTTTTGCGTAGCTCCAGTAAAAAATCTAATTTCTCCACTTGCAGTCCGCCAACAAACCCCATCCATCCGTAGCGAGCTTGTTCAAAAGAGATCTCCTTTTGGCACATCACGCCCAGTTTTTTACAGAATTCTGTAGCATCTATGCTGCCCTCTTCTACCTCATTAAAAATACCAGTCTGCTTAAACTCATCAAAACAAGTTGCCGCATTAGGCAAACCTATGGTTGTAAAATTATCGATAGCTCCCTGTTTAGAGACATCTACAATAACTCCTCCGAAATCGAAAATGATTGTTTTTATCATACGTAGTCTTTAAAAAAAGCTGCTTATACCCAATAATTAAGTATTGGCAGCTTTAAATGAATGCTTATTTTATTCCCACTCAATAGTAGCTGGTGGTTTAGAGCTGATGTCGTAGGTTACGTGGTTCACGCCCTTTACATGGTTAATAATGTCGTTCGACATTTTTGCCAAGAAATCGTAGGGTAGGTGTGCCCAATCGGCTGTCATGGCATCTGTACTCGTCACAGCGCGTAGTGCCACCGCTTGTTCGTAGGTGCGTTCATCGCCCATTACGCCTACACTTCTTACGGGTAGTAAGATAACACCCGCTTGCCATACTTGGTCATACAATCCCCATTCGCGTAGTCCCTTGATGTAGATATCATCTACCTCCTGTAAAATTCGTACGTTCTCCGGTGTAATTGCCTCCAAGATACGAATAGCCAAACCTGGTCCAGGGAAGGGGTGACGAGAGATTAAGTGTTTAGGCATATCTAGTGCATAGCCCACTTTGCGTACCTCATCTTTAAACAAGAGACGAAGAGGCTCACAGAGTTGCAGTTTCATCTTATCGGGTAGGCCGCCTACATTGTGGTGACTCTTAATCACTGTACCTGTGATTGATAACGATTCGATGCAATCGGGATAAATAGTTCCTTGTGCTAACCATTTAACACCTTTGAGTTTTTTTGCTTCGCGATCGAACACATCGATGAATCCCTTACCAATAATCTTCCTTTTCTTTTCTGGGTCGGACACACCAGCAAGAGCAGCAAAAAAATCTTCGCTAGCATCTACACCCTTTACGTTGAGGCCTAACCCCTCGTAGTCGCGCATCACATCTGCAAACTCATTTTTACGCAACAAGCCATGATCTACAAAGATACAGGTGAGTTGTTTTCCAATGGCTCTATGCAATAGCACAGCGGTTACGGATGAATCGACACCACCACTTAGTCCTAAGACCACATGGTCGTTGCCAATTTGTTTTTTCAGTTCTGCTACTGTGTTTTCGATGAAAGAGTCAGGGCTCCAGCTCTGTTTGCTACCACATACATCTTCCACAAAGTTTTGTAATAGTTGTGTGCCATCTTCGGTGTGAAACACCTCGGGATGAAACTGCACGCCCCAAAGCGCTTCGTTTTTTGCCTGAAAAGCAGCATTACTCACTTTTTCTGTAGAGGCAATCACCTCAAAGTTATCGGGGAGTTGTGTGATACTATCTCCATGACTCATCCATACCTGTGAGTTTTCTTTTACTCCTTTGAGTAATGGATTATTGTGTTGAAACGTTGATAGATTAGCTCTACCATACTCGCGTGTGTTGGCTGGTTCTACTTTGCCACCGCATACATGCGAAATGAACTGCGCTCCATAACAGATACCCAAGATAGGATATTTTCCACGGATCTCCTCTAACTTAATGGTAAATGCTTTCTCGTCGTAGACAGAGAAAGGACTTCCAGAAAGAATAATTCCAATCACCGATTTATCATCGTGTGGAAACTTGTTGTAGGGTAGGATCTCGCAGTAAGTGTTCAACTCTCTAACGCGTCGGCCGATCAGTTGAGTGGTTTGTGAACCAAAATCAAGAATGATAATCTTTTCCTGCATTGCTTAGTTATATATAGGTGTGTAAAACAATGCGTGCAAATTTAACCATTAATTTTCAATACTATGGTTCTTTCCTTTTATTATTCTCTATTTTGGTTATTTTTTTTAGTAATTGCTCCAATATGCGGTTTTTTTTTGATTTTTATGGTTTT
>JAQWAN010000209.1 GCA_028707655.1 Bacteroidaceae bacterium | reverse complement strand
GTTAACCTTCTCTTGGGAATCCTCTTTCTGGGTGTTCAACTGGGTGTCTAATATGGTGTATCCCTACTATAGCAAGATGATTGGTGATGTCAGAAAGGTACAATCGCGCTTGGAAACAACGTATCATACGTCGCAAAAAGGGGTAGAGAGTATTGCACTGGAAAAATTTAAAGTGGACCCTGTGGATGCAAAGAGATATTTGACCTCTTACTCTATTAATGCGGCACAAACAGCTGTGGATGCATGGAAACATTTAGGCGAGTTCTTAGTGGTAAAACATTGTGATATGGTGGTGCGACGCGACCGTGATGGCGTGTTCTTAAGAAATGAAGAGAATAGACCGGTGAAACTTTCAAGACCTGGTTATCCAGAGGCGTATCTAAAAACTATTGTCAAAGAAACTGGCGATCGGTACATTGTTCCAACCAAGGACAAGAAATAACTTTTTTATAAAAATGACAAAGAGTAGCATTTTTATTCTATCTTTGTCTATAGGACTAAGCACAAAAAGATATTAATCATTTTTATAAATAAAATGGAAAACAAAGAACTATTAAAGCAGGTGACAGAAAAAGCAACCAAATGGTTGACTCCTGCATACGATGCTAAAACGCAAGAAGAGGTTAGAAAAATGCTCGAGAATGAGGATAAAACCGAATTGATTGAGTCGTTTTATAAAGATCTTGAGTTTGGAACTGGCGGACTGAGAGGTATCATGGGTGCTGGTAGCAACCGCGTAAATATATATACGGTAGGTGCTGCTACGCAGGGCTTATCGAACTATCTAAATAAATCTTTTGCAGGATTGAAACAAATTTCTGTTGCGGTGGGATATGACTGTCGTAACAACAGTAGAAAATTTGCTGAGATATCTGCTGATATCTTTACCGCTAATGGTATTAAGGTTTATTTATTTGAGGATATGCGTCCTACACCTGAAATCTCTTTCGCCATTCGCCATTTTGGTTGCCAAAGTGGTATCATCTTAACCGCATCACATAATCCAAAAGAGTACAATGGCTACAAAGCATATTGGGAGGATGGAGCACAGGTTTTAGCACCTAATGATAAGGGTATTATCGATGAGGTGAATAAGATCGTTTCTGCGGATGCTATTAAATTTAAGGGTAACCCTGAGCTAATTGAAATGATTGGTGAGAATGTGGATGCTATCTACTTGGATAAAGTGCAGAGTGTTTGTATTGAACCAGAGGTGATTGAACGCAACAAAGATTTAAAGATTGTGTATACCCCTATTCATGGTACGGGCATGATGTTGATTCCTCGTGCACTAAAAATGTGGGGCTTTACTAAGGTCTCTACAGTGGCGGAGCAGATGGTAAGAAGCGGTGATTTCCCAACCGTGGTTTCTCCTAATCCTGAAAATGCGGAGGCTTTAACCTTGGCATTAGCATTGGCTAAAAAAGAGGATGCCGATCTAGTGATGGCTAGTGACCCTGATGCTGACCGTGTAGGTATTGCTTGTAAAGATGATAAGGGAGAATGGGTGTTGGTTAACGGTAACCAAACGTGTATGCTCTTCTTATATTATATCTTGACACAATATAAAAAACTGAATAAATTGGCTGGTAATGAGTTTGTAGTAAAAACAATTGTGACTACTGAACTGATTAAAGCAATGGCAGATAAAAACAATGTGTTGATGCTCGATTGCTATACTGGTTTTAAATGGATTGCTCGCGAAGTACGTGAGTTAGAAGGTAAAATGAAATATATTGGTGGTGGTGAAGAGAGCTACGGATTTATGGCGGAAGATTTCTGCCGTGATAAGGATGCTGTTTCTGGTTGTTGTCTTGCAGCGGAGATTGCTGCTTGGGCTAAAGATCAAGGAAAGACTATCTTCCAATTATTACAAGATATCTATGTGGAGTATGGTTATTCTAAGAATGTAACGATTAATGTGGTTCGTCCTGGTAAGACTGGTGCAGACGAGATTAAACAGATGATGACTGATTTCCGTTCAACTCCTCCTCAAGAAATTGCAGGTTCAAAAGTGGTTTCAACAAAGGATTACTTGAGTTTGAAACATACGTTTGCTACAGGCGAAGTGAAAGAGCTTAAGATGCCAGACACCTCAAATGTATTGCAATTCTTTACAGAAGATGGTAATAAAATTTCGGTTCGTCCTTCTGGAACAGAACCTAAAATTAAGTTCTATTTGGAGGTGAAAGCACCTATGCATTCACGTGAAGAATATAAACAAGCAGAGCAAATGGCAGATGCTAAGGTAAAAGAAATATTACATGCGCTAGGATTAGAGAATTAATAGGATACTTTTTACTTATAAAGCCCCTCTCTATGGAATATTATTCCTAGGGAGGGGTTTTTTGTTATTATCAACCAATAAGTTGTATTTGTAACCAATAGGTAAATAGTCCAGCTAGATAACCTATAAAGGCTAAGAGCGTGAAACGTTTGAAATACCATGCAAAGGTGATTTTCTCTAGTCCCATGGCCACTACACCTGCTGCACTACCAATAATCAACATACTTCCACCAACCCCTGCACAGTAGGCGGTGAGCTGCCAGAATTCACAATCTTGCATAAAGTGTTGCGAATAAACAGGGTCTACCATGGTCGATAGATTGGCAAAGGTTGGAATGTCATACATTCCTATCGCTCCAGCTACCAAGGGCACATTATCTACTATGGAGGAGAAAACACCAATGATACCATTAATGAAGTAGATGTTATGTATACCATTGTCTAACTGAATGGCAGAATAGTTTAAGATGCCTGCTACTTGTAGGGCGGAAACAGCCATTAAAATACCTAGAAAAAAGAGTATAGTAGACATGTCGATGTGACTTATCACACGACTGACACGGTTTTTTCTATGTTCTTCGATGTCTAATCGTTTGCGATAGACTATTTCTGTATAGATCCACAAAATGGAAAGTACAAATAGAATGCCCATGAAGGGAGGCATACCTGTTATACTCTTGAAGATGGGGACACATAAGAGTCCGATAACACCAATAACTAATACAATCATTCGCTCTCGTTGGGTTAACTGTTCGTAGAATTTACCCTCTACTCTCTGTACCTGTGCTGTCTCTACTACTCCTCGTAGTCGGTAGGTGATAAATAATAGAGGAACTACCATGGCAACCAAAGAGGGTAGTATTAAGTGTGTTACTGTGGGGAGAGCCGTAATGTTTCCCTTGACCCATAACATAATGGTGGTAACATCTCCAATGGGCGACCATGCACCGCCTGTGTTGGCAGCAATGATGATAACGCCGCACATCCACCATCGAAGCTCTCGATGGGTTATGATTTTTCGTACCAACATAATCATGATAATAGATGTGGTTAGGTTATCCAGCAATGCGGAAAGGAAAAAGCTTATAAAGGCGATTGTCCACAGCAGCGTACGAATTTTACGTGTCTTGATGCGTTGTGTGATAAAGTTAAAACCACCGTGCTGGTCAATTAATTCCACAATCGTCATGGCACCCAATAGAAAAAAAAGTGTCTCACTGATATCACCAAGATGCAAGACCATCATCTTCTCGATGAGAAAGTGTATGCTTTGGTCGTGCAGACTTAATGCGGCTTCTGCCGGGTTCTGTAGGAGAAACTGTGAAAATTTTTCAGCATTGTATAGCGTAGATACATCGGCTGCGTTGCCTAATACAATGGTCCAGAGTACAACGGCTAGAAATAATGAAATGGCGCTCTTATTAACGTTTAAGATATGTTCTAGTGCGATAAGTAGATAACATATAAAAAAAATGACAAGTAAATAAATCCACATAATAGTATAAAGAATAAAGT
>JAQWAN010000208.1 GCA_028707655.1 Bacteroidaceae bacterium | reverse complement strand
CAAAGTCGTCTTGCATACCACCCTCTGGCATAGATCCAGCATAGGCTTTGATATGCCCCGTTACTTCATTCACTCCAAAGACAGCATTTTCTCCGCCTTCTGCAGTTACTCCTACATAGGCATTGCACGACCAGTATTGCTCATCTTTTGAAATCTCTCCAGAGGCTAGAGAGAACACATCTAGGTCGATATAAGGCCAACCCACATTGAAATTAGCAATCGAGAAAAGCTCCTTTAGAGTAGGAACACGCCAATCGCCATAACCCGCTAGATTTAAACTATCACAGTAAGCTTGTGCATCTGCATAGGTAAAATCTTGACTGGTGGGAATTTCTTGCCACATCAATCCACTGTTATTATCGGTTACCGTACCATCACCATTTTTAGTAAACGACATCTCGGCACCTGCCAAGTAATTTCCATCTTGTCCATAACAAGCATCTCCCTCTGCAACTGTCACCGCGTTACCATCTTTATCATAGGTGTTTACCTGACCTGTTGCAATCATTGTGTAGGTATAGCTGGTTTGCGAAGTACCATCTGTAGAAGTACTATATTCATCTAAATCGTCTGCACTACATGCGGAGAGCGTCATCACAGCACCAGCTAATAAGGAGACAGCTAGCGAAAAATGTTTTTTTTAATTTTTTGTAATTCATAAGTCTTCGTTTTTATTATTATTCAAATTTGTTTTATCTTCTTATTGATGAAGTAAAATTAGAATAGAAAGGTCCGTTTGACAAACAGAATCTATAGATAGCATCTTTTTATCTACGAATCAAAGACGCTCCTAAAAGTTATCTTTTAGGAGCGGCAAATAGAGATTTACTTCATCTTTATTGGAAATAGCACGATAATGCTGTAGAGATTAGGGGGTTAATCTATTTGGCTTACTTAGATTTTATTAGGGATAACTTTATTCAAGTGCTCTAGAGAGGAAACTTTCGAACAATCCGATATTGTAGCAGAAGTAATGGCTCAATGCTAGTGACTGCTCTCCTCTATCAATGTTTTTAAGAAGGCAGCAGCAACAGCTTTGGGTTTTTTCTGGAGTATCTCCACCTCGTAATTCATCTTGCGCATGGCTGCTGTAGAAATTTTTCCATTGAGACGAGTCAAGAAGGGTCTTATCTCTGGATATCTATCTAATGTGGCTTCTCTTATTACGATACCAGCCTCGTATGATGGGAAATAATGCTTATCATCTTCTAACACGCTGAGCTGTAGTGCTTCTATTTTAGCATCGGTGGTAAAAGCATCTATAGCATTTACTTTGCCCTCTTCAAAAGCGGAATAGCGTAAATTGATATCCATCTCATGCAGACTACGGAACATAAAGGGATAGATCTTAAGCAAACCATTGTAGGCATCTGGACGTTCAAAGAAATCAAATTCTGCACCAAAATCAAAAAAAGAGCTCTGTGCTGCGAGATCAGAATAAGTACGAATGGAGCGAGCCTCAGCGTCGGACTGCGATATAGCAAGCGCATAGGTATTGTTTAAGCCCAAAAGGCCTAACCATGCTAACTGGTATTTATTTTGATAGCTACGCGCTAACTTTTCAAAGGAAATCAAATGTGAGGAGTCGAGTTTTTCTTTGAGAACACTCATCCAAGCAGTTCCAGTATATTCAACATATAGGTCAATTTTTCCCGATAGTATTGCAGGCTGTATATTTGTTGTGCCACCGCCAATCCCAAACTTCCGATAAACGGTTATATCAGTATGATTCTCAATAGTCTGTGCTACTATTTCTCCTAAGATAAACTGTTCACTAGTAGGTTTTGAAGCTACGGTTACCGAACGCTCATCGCTTCCCGCAAAAGGATTAGTATACCAAAGTGCACCTATAATCAAGATAAACAGAAGGGAGGTGTTGAGAACAATCTCTATTTTTTGCTTCTTTGTTGCATTATGCGAAATCATATGCTGCAAATTATTATTCTTTTCGAACACGCCTACATAACTATCGCCAAGAATAGCAAAGAGAGAGATGCCTAACGAACCTGCAACGATTAAAAAGGTATTCATTGTGTTGAGGCCTCTAAAGATAGCTTGACCTAGGCCACCTGCACCTATTAGAGCAGCTAGTCCTGTAAGTGCTATAACCATTACAACAGTAATGCGTAGTCCAGATAGGATAGAGGGTAAAGCCAGTGGGAAATAAATCTTCTTGAATAATTGAAAAGGAGTTGCGCCTAAACTTCGGGCTACCTCAACATACTGCATTGGCACCTCTTTTAGGCCAGTATATGTGTTGCGAACAATAGGAAGTAATCCATAAAGAATCATTACGATTAGCGCATTTCGCAATCCTATGCCAACAACAGGAATTAGCAAACCAAACATCGCAATAGATGGTATGGCGTATAAGAAATTAATAATTGGAAGAACAAACGTGCGAGAATGTTTAGAATAAAATACCCAAACGCCTATGGCAACACCAAAAAGAACAACAAAAAAAACGGCAAGTGAAGAGATTAGCAAATGTTCGCTAAATAGATGAAAGAAATAAGTTCTTCGGATGAAAAGATTGTCCATATGTTTAAAATTTCCGAGAATTTTTCATTTTGCTGCTTTCTTTATTTTCTAGAATTACCTGTTTATGGTATAAAACTACAAGAATATATCTACTAATCATTAATGGTTACAAATATAATGAAATAATATAGATATAAAAAAGAGAACAAATCACTACGACTTGCTCTCTCCAGCTTACTTTGTTATCTAGACAAAAAAAAACTTATTTGTTTATTGTTCTCACTAAACGTACATGATTTACATATCTTACAGCATCTCCTTGAGGGCCATTAGAAAGGGTTTCTCCATTACTAAAATCATCCGTGTAGTTATAGATGCCTTCACTATTGGTTTTAAAATCACTCCTTTGAGCTCCTGCACCATGTACATCTGTCCATTCACCACTTGTAGTAGTCTCCTCCATTTCTATCATTCCATCTGGAGGAGGAGGAAGTAGGCCGTCTCCCATATTAGGTCCATCTTCAGATGGCATTTGTCCCATGGCACGTCCAAAGGATACGTAACTTGCTGCACCACCTGTCATCGATCCATCTGCACCATAAGTGGCATGCGTAGTACTAGACCAGATATAGGGGTAATCTACTTGACCAGCCTCATTTATAATGGTATGGCTACTAAATACAGCATCTATAGCAGGAGAATCAGTTACATCTGGCGCTCTCGTATAATCAACAATACTGTGTAGCTCCTTAACATTAGGTAATCGCCAATCGGTATAGCCTCCTAATTCTGAGTTCTCTGCATAAGCAAGGGCATCTTTCCACGTCATACTATTTTCGCTATCCTCCTTTGCCCACATTAAGCCGGTAGCCTCATCCGTAATAGTTAAGCTGTCCGCATTAGCTACAAAGTGGTTAACACCATAGCTCTCGTTTCCACGTACAAATATAACAAAGAAGGTTTTATCTTGGCCATGCAAGGTTAAACCGTATCCTTTGATACGTCCATCTGCAAAATTCACCCCAAAACGATAGAGATTCTGATAAACATATCCAGTAGTTGTTAAGTATTGCGAGTCTATGATACGCTCATTATTATTGGTGTCGCCATAGGCAAAGTCAAAATAGTTCGTATTAATGAAAGGGGTTAAAACGGACGTATCCTCATCGGTAAAACCACTAGGATCGGTTCCATTAAACTGAATTAGAGAATAGAGTTCCTTGATACTAGGAATACGCCAATCGTTATATTCTCCTTTGTTATAGACTTTAAGGTACTCCTCAGCTTCGGAAATACTCATTTTATCGTCGGCATCAATCACTCCATCATTATTAAAATCTGGAC
>JAQWAN010000207.1 GCA_028707655.1 Bacteroidaceae bacterium | reverse complement strand
AAGGTAGCTAAACTAATAGAGCCATCGGCTGTGGTTGTTCCACCTGGGCGGAAGATATATTGCTCATCTAAATGAGTGGTACCATTGTAATTTACATTACCACTGTTTACATTTGGATTGATGCGATAGATTAACAAACCAGAAGAGGGCAAACCAATATCGAAAGTACCTGCTTTCTTTCTGTATTCTACTACAAAATATTCGTCTGAACCAATAGGTTTAATCTTATAACAAAGATTCTCTTTGCTACTACTACCTACAGGATTCAATGTATAGGTGCCAGGAGTAGAAATCTCTGGTATTTCATCTATCCATTTACAATATTTATATTTGGTGTAAGCAGTCATATGCTGCGGTACGGTTAAGTTGTCGGACATTAAATCCCAAACACCTACTGGCGATAAATCGTCGTTCACGTGATACAAATCGTAGGTACCTAAAGAGTGAGACATCTCATGACAGAGAACACCGGTGTTTAATGTTTTTGCATTAAATGAGCTCCAACCATTTGCATCGTTAAAGACCATTATATAGCTAGTCATCTTTTTATCGTTAATATAAATAGCTTTCTCATCGGGCAAAAGAAGATCCGAACGGTGAGGCCACAATAGTTTACTAGCACTTAGCTCTGAATTACCACTGATAACTAAACAGGTGTTATCGATAAATCCATCATCGTTTGCATCTAACTCGATGCCAGTAAGGTTTTCCGAAAGATAGGCTGCAATCTCTCTTACAAGAGCTTGTTCACGCACTGCTTTGTCTAATTCGCTTTGGTAACCAATGCTGTTTATACTACTAACAGGACTATAATAACCTCTTGGATTTTTGACATGTACAGATGTAATCTGATTGCCTACTGGAGCAGGGAAAAAAGAGCTTTTCCATGTCAGTTGATTATAAGAGGCTTCACGAAAATAATTGAAAACGGAATTGGCTCCTACCTCTTCATTATTGAAAAGGGTTTGATAAAAAGTTATGGGTTTATCAAAGAGAGTCTGGTCGTCCTCGTCAGAGAAAGAGACAAAGCAAACTAGATTGCTCAGTTCTCCTTTGTTCTTCTCAGCAGCTTCTGCAAGCAAAGAAAAGAACAACGTAACCATTACAAAGATAAAAAGTCGTTTCATACTATTATTTTAAAAGATGAATAAAAAAGAATACCTTCCTCCCTTTGCAGGTAGAAAGGTATTCTAATATGTATTTACAATTATTGAACTACAATCTTTTTCATTTGAGTTTTTGCTCCACTTTGTGCTTTTACCACATAAATACCTTTATTCAAAGTAGATAAATTGGTAGAAGAAGCACTAGTAGCAAATACTTGTTGTCCAGTAAGATCGAAAACGATGGCAGTAGCATCCTGAGACAATGACAATTGACCCGCTTCAAAAGAGATCATTGCTTGAGCACCAGCTACATCTTCTACACCACTTGTAGGAGTAGAGGTCATCACTTTCATACCGTGAATCATAATTGGTGTCTTTGTTAAGGATTGAAGATACGCATAGATAGGTCCATCAGAAGCTAACTTGAAATAAGGTTCGTTATTACTATCCAATGTTTCCATTCCCGTCCACTCTTTTTGTCCACCTCTAAATAAAGGGCCAAAAATAGAAGAATACTTTGCAGATACAATGGTGTAATCGCTAAAAGATAAATCAATATCTGTGGTTCCTAATAAGCGAACATACACTGTGTTTTCACTAGATAAGAACAAGCTTAAGGAAGAAAGAGAGGGTAAACGAAGTACAATACCGCCACCATTTGTCTGCATACTAGCAGAAGAGGGTGCAGTTAGTATAGCACCTGTTTTAGCACCAGGGCCACCAATCTCAGCATCTGTTCCGGCACCTACCACAGTAGCACTAACACTTGAATCTTCATAATCGCCAAAATCGGCACCAA
This sequence comes from Bacteroidaceae bacterium, assembly GCA_028707655.1. GTDB lineage: Bacteria > Bacteroidota > Bacteroidia > Bacteroidales > Bacteroidaceae > JAQWAN01. The sequence goes on along the minus strand of JAQWAN010000207.1, from coordinate 1,932 downwards.
CCATTTGGATAAGTTTGCCATTAGGATCAATTTTGTAGTTGTCGTTATCGGCTTGACCAATATATTTATCAATTTTTGCCTGTGTGTCAAACCAGATCCAACCATTCTCATCTACGTCTGCTGCATCAAATAAATTATATGTTTGAGCCTGTGTTGCAACAATAGAGCTCAAAAACAAAAGAGTAAAAATTAATTTTTTCATAATCATCTTTTTTTAAATAAAATAATAAATGGAAAATACACGCTATTAAATGGATGGCCAATCAGGGTTCTGATCTATTCCATTAAAACGTATCTCATCTAATGGGATAGGTTGATAATACTGCTTAGCATCAAACTGACGAACACGACTGGGTCGTTTGTTGATATTTATAACTTCATAAAGGGTATCTTTACCAGCTTCAATGGTTACTTTCATTCCTTTCCAACGGTTTGAACTACCGTTCATCTTCTCTTCAGCAATACCCCAACGGAATAAATCCCAATAGGTAGTCTCTTCGAAAGCCAATTCCACACGACGCTCATTTACTAACTCATCCCATGTTAAACTAGTAAGTGGATACATATGTACACGAGCACGGATTTGATTGACTTTTGCCAAGGCATCGGCCACACGTCCTTGTTTAAAATCGATCTCCGCATAATCTAAAATAGCTTCAGCTAATCGCCAAATAATAAAGTTCTGGCTACTTGCATAGGTGTCATCATTATCAATGCGTTGTGTTTCTTTTACAAACTTCCCTAAATAATAACCTGTTTTAGTGACTGCATCGGAAACACTAGAACTATAGGGTGTTATATCTGCACCAAGTACCTCTTTCCCATCTTCAATAGTAGTATGAATCTCCATAACGTGACTATTAAAAGTTGAACCATCATATAGGATATTGGCATAAAAACGATAGTCTCTATTAAGATAGGGATGGGTAGGATCATAAACAGTATTCTCTTGCATACCATATTCATCTACATTGTTTTGTGTAGGTGAATAAGCAACTGTTGTACCACCAAAGAAAGGAGAAGCAGCTTCTCGGTCTAACTTATGACCAAATCCATTCGAGAAATCGCCATCGTCAGAATGCTGTACCTCTAAAATAGACTCTGCACTATTCTTTGTTAAGAAGATTTGTCGATAAGACAATTTAATAGCTTCTTGTGTAGTTCCTGTAACAGGTAACAGGGAATAAGAGAGTTTGAACAACTCATCGTAAGCTTGTCTTGATTTGGTAAGCATAGCATCCGACTCATCGCCTATAAATCCTAAATAGTTTTTCTCTTTATTTTGGAAAATAGGTGACGCACACCAGAGATAAGCTTTTGCCTTTAGCATATAAGCTGCTCCTTTGGTTATACGTCCGGTTTCCGTCTCATCCACATCCTTTAATAGGCTAGCAGCATCATCCGCTTCTTGTGCAATAAAATCAACCATTTCTTGATAAGAAGCACGTGGAAGTACCTGATTATTCTCCAGCTCAAAAGGTTCCGTCTTTAATATGGCACCACCAAACTGACGAAGAAGCTTATAATAATAATAGGCTCTAAAGAAATGAGCTTCTCCTAAAACACGGGTCTTCTGCGCACCATCGGTAATGGCATCTTGATTCTTCAACAAAACATTAACCGATTGGATTTTTTCATAATAACTACCCCAATCCATCGAACCTTGACGAATAATTTCTTGGTCATTGCCTTTCAACACATCGCCAAAAGCTGTTACATACCAATCGTCTTTACTTATTATAATCTGGTCGCCAAACCAAGGTTTGTAAATACGAGTGATTCCTTTAATCAGTCCACTCGTTGGTAAGAATATGGAAAACCCACTATTCATGTTTCTATACCAAGGAGAAACATAACTATCTAATAGGCTGGGTGTTCCCCATATTATATTTTCGGGTAATTTATCTTCTGGAGCGTCCTTAAACAGGTTAT
>JAQWAN010000206.1:1603-3862 GCA_028707655.1 Bacteroidaceae bacterium | reverse complement strand
ATCTTGAGAATCATAACCCACCGATTACTGCACTTAATATAAGCATTAAGGATCTAGGAGTTACAGCAGGTAAGCATTTAATTAGGATTATTTCTGGTGAAGCTGCATCTCATAAATCTTTAGTTAATTATGAGATAGTATTAAAAAAATCAACTAGCTAACCCTCTGAAAGTCAGAGATTAGTGCGAATAGTCTCGCAAAAAGAATGCGAGCCAAATGCAAGCATGAGAAGAATAGCAAAAGTGGCTATTCTTCAGGATTTATGCCCAAAAAGCATGGGCGTTAGATTGAAAAATCAAGATTTAGACTGAGAAATGGCGCACCTTAATAAGCTATTTAGAAATAGCTTTTTGAAACAGAATTTATTAAGAACAACAATCAGGAGGCTTTTGTTGATTCTGGTATTACTCCTTCTGATGTTAATAGTTTTATTGCTTGTTTGATAGCCTTCTCTTTTTGTTTATCCGAAAGAATTTTAGGCATATCGATTTTATATAAATCGCACGGATTCCATGTTTCACCAGTAGATAGCATATGGTAAACTGCAGTTAGGATCATTCTTGCGATTGCAATAATGGATCTCTTTTTACCTCTTCTTTTAGCAAGATGTTCATATTTGTTTTTGTAGTAAGGAGCAGTTTGAGATTTCACGGCAGCATGGGCACACTGTACCAATGCTGGTTTGAGGTAGACTCCGGCACGTGTTATCTTAACAGATTTCTTCTTACCAGCAGATTCGTTGTTGCCAGGCGTTAGGCCCGCCCAGCAGCATAGACGTTTGGAAGAGCTAAATTGTGACATGTCTGTTCCAATCTCGGAGATGATAGAAATGGCAGAGTTTCTGTCTACTCCGGGGATGGTACAGAGTAAAGAAATAGCACTATCGTAAGGAGCAACTAATTCATCAAGCTTGGAATCTAATTTATCAATCGATTTCTGAACAAACTCAAGATGATCACGAATCATTAAGATACGCTCCTTCTGAGAAGTGGTCATCTGATAACCTTCGATAGACTCAATGACCTCATCAGCTTTTTTCTTCAGGGATTTCTGAAGAAATGATTTACAGGTATCAGGGTTGAACTCGTTTGTGGTAATCAGATAATCGGTAATAGATGATGCAGACTTACCGAACATATCGGTTACGACGGCATCAAGTGCAACATTACAGACGGTAAAAGCATTCTGAAAACGGTTCTTTTCGCTACGTTTACATGAGGTGAGTTTAAAGCGATACCTTGTGTATTCGCGAAGAATTCTGATTTCCTTACAGGGAATAAAACTTGCAGGAACAAGTCCAAGGCGAAAAAGGTCTCCTATCCATTTGGAATCTTTAGTATCATCTTTATTGCCTTTTACAGCTGTAACCCATTTGGGATTGGCAATGGTGACATTAATACAATCTTCCAGAAGGTTAAATACAGGAACCCAGTACTTACCGGTAGATTCCATGCAGACATCATGACAATCATTGTCAAGTAGCCATTGTTTAAAATGGCGGATGTCACTATTGAAAGTGGAAAATCTTTTTTTCTGGTAAGAAGGCTGGTCACCTTTAGAAGTTTTGATGATAGTGGCAACGAGAAATTTTTTGTGAACATCGACACCGCAACAGATTTGATAAACAACTTTCATGGTATACATCTCCTTTCATTAATGGAGAAGCCATTGACTGCTACACCACACATTTAACAAGAGTTAAAACAATTCTTAGATTGCGGACTCGAAGTACCACTTATTTGTGCTTGAAAGGTGTAGCTTACACTGATTAGTGTACTGATTTAAACTTACAGGGAAGTAGTCTACGACTCACCTCACCGTGCTTTGTAGTATAGCTTCTCAAATGTATTATAAAAGAAGTGGTGGAAGACGCACACCTTTTTTCATTACTATTTGTGCCGCAAGCGTCAGCGGCGGAATGGATGATTAGTGTGAAGAAAAGACATCTTCACACGGGAAGAACTACGAAGTTCGCACAATGGTGCTCGCTCCTTGTTCTTCCGGGTTTTTGAGATACCGCTATGCGGCATCATGTAGGCTTAGTGTGAATAGTCTCGCAAAAAGAATGCGAGCCATTAGAAGAATAGCAAAAGCGGCTATTCTTCAGGATTTATGCCCAAAAAGCATGGGCATTAGATTGAAAAATCAAGATTTAGACTGAGAAATGGCGCACCTTAATAAGCTATTTAGAAATAGCTTTTTGAAACAGAATTTATTAAGAACAACAATCAGGAGGCTTTTGTTGATTCTGGTATTACT
>JAQWAN010000206.1:0-1503 GCA_028707655.1 Bacteroidaceae bacterium | reverse complement strand
GCTTGAAAGGTGTAGCTTACACTGATTAGTGTACTGATTTAAACTTACAGGGAAGTAGTCTACGACTCACCTCACCGTGCTTTGTAGTATAGCTTCTCAAATGTATTATAAAAGAAGTGGTGGAAGATGATATGATCCCTCTAAAGTAGACATGGTAAATAACCAAAATCTACTTTGGAGGGATTTTTTATGGTTTATTCAAAATACTCATCAGAGGTAAGACTTAAAGCCGTTGAAGATTATTTTAATGGTGAGAGAAGTGTATCCGAGATTGCAAGAGATTTATCTATATCCAGTGAGCAAACTGTTAGAAATTGGATTGCAATGTACAGAAACCTTGGCCTCTCTGCATTTATTGTAAGAAAGAACAATCAATCTTATACGAAAGAGCTAAAAACCAAAGTCGTTGAAGAATATTTAGACGGAAAAGGTTCTTTGATTGAATTGACTGCTAGATATAATCTGCGCAGTCAAGAGACTTTACGAAATTGGGTTATGAAGTATAATAGCTATATAGAACTGAGAGATTACGATCCTAAACAGGAGGTCTATATGGCTGAAGCAAGAAGAAATACAACTATTGAAGAACGTAAAAAAATCGTAGAATACTGTATGGCAAACAATAAAGACTATAAAGTAACCGCTGAGCAGTTTAATGTTTCCTACGGTCAGGTATATTCATGGGTAAAAAAATATAATTCTACCGGTGAAAAAGGACTTATCGATAATCGAGGTCATCACAAATCAGATGATGAAGTTGATGAATTAGAAAGGCTTCGTAGAGAAAACAAGAGGCTAAAACGTCAGTTGGAAGAAGAAAAAATGACAGTAGAACTGTTAAAAAAAGTGAAGGAATTCGAAAGGAGGCGATATTCGCCAAAGGAAAACTAGAGCCTAAATATTTAGCAATAAGTCTTTTTTATCATAAACACAATTGGAGTATTGAATGGATGTGTGAAATTTTAGAAATATCTCGTGCTGGGTACTACAAATGGATCCATCGCGAGAAGACAGAAAAAGAATTGGAAAATGAACAGATAGCTACATGGATCGTGGAATATGACAATAAATTTAAACATACTCTTGGCTATCGACGTATGCGTAACTATATCAATCGGGACAAAAACAAACATTACAGTAAACGAAGAATACAACGAATTATGCGCATACTTGGTATTAAGTCGGTTATTCGTAAAGCAAGAAAGACATATAGATATTCAACTCCTGAGACTATTACTGAAAATGTATTACATAGAGAATTCGAAGCTACAAAACCGAACGAGAAATGGGGAACGGATGTCACCGAATTTAAAGTGCCTATGAGTCAACACAAATTATATCTAAGTGTAATTTTAGATTTATATGATAAATCGGTCGTGTCTTATGTATTGAGCAATCGAAATGATAACAATCTTGTGTTTGATACCTATAATCTAGCACTGAAAAATAACCCAAATGCTACTCCAATTTTTCATAGCGATAGAGGATATCAATACACAAGTC
>JAQWAN010000205.1 GCA_028707655.1 Bacteroidaceae bacterium | reverse complement strand
ATTGACGATAGTGTAGGAGGAGATATGCAACAAGAGGAATATTTGTTTTCGGGTGGCTACGCGCAACAGTTTGGACCATATACTTTTGCCGTTCAAATGGGATACAGAGCTCTTATAGCCTATCGAGAGGTAGACCCACGCCCAAAAAACACAGTGGGACAGCTCCAGCTTCAGATAGCTGGAACTCTTCAGCTAGGAGCACATCACCTACTAGGCGGCTCCATAGGTCTAGAGAAATACAACCAAGATAATAGTTTGAAATTTTATGATGATTTAAAAACAATTCCCCTTTATCATATGACAGGTCTAGGGATGGACTATGCTCGTTTTGCTGGCAACAACAACAACCATTCCACCCAAGGATACACCTATACCACCCAATTATCCATCCAACCACACCATGCAAATGGATGGGGAGGAAAGCTAGAGTGGCAACAGGCCTCCTTAGAAAAAGTTTTAAACAATTCTAATAACTTGCCACTACATACACTCTCTAAACATCACACCACAGCAACCATCTTCTATCAACACAAAGGGGCAAAGAGAGAATGGTCTACCCAATGGGTGGGACATTACCGTAAGCATACAGGGAAAGAGAATGTATTTGGAGACCCTTCGAGTGCATCCTATCCACTAATTGCTACGGACAAGATGTATGGTCTAAAAAAAACCGATTTAGAATGGTCTTTTCTCTTTACACAAAAAGGAAGAAAGAAAGCGATTTATGCCATACAGCCCTATGTTCGCTACGAGAACATATCGGAACACTACCCATCGCCATTTCGAAAATCAGCTTATAAAAATGCAGAAGTGGGCATTACCGCCCAAGTTCAAAAATCATTTCAAAAAGGATTGTTGCAGTGTGTAGCACATTTCTCACAGCGGAAAAACATAACACAGACCTTCGTTATTGAAGACCTCTCCCCTACCAATTTTCGCTATTCTTGGCTATCGCATAATTTCCAAACAGCTACTGGCTCAAAAACACAAGTAGAACTATCTACACGCTACGATTGGCTAATAGGGCATAAACAACAAACTTTTTACCTTAAAGCAGCATATAAACAGGGATGGTACATCGAACAAATAAAAACAAGTAATTACTCCCTTCATTTAGGTATAACCATTTAATAAAAAAAAAACATATGAAAAAAACATTCTTGGCAGTAGCAACACTTTCTGCCATCCTAGCATTAAGCGGTTGTCACTCCACAACAAAAAAACAGAAAGAAGAAACTATTGTTAGTACACCATCACAACCCTATTCTTCTGCTCTTTTGGTAGACGATGTACTCAGTAAAACCGATGCCTTTATAGATAAAATTATCTATATCAAAGGTACAGTAGCACATATTTGTTCACATGGTGGCACCAAGATTTTTCTAATGGGCAGTAACGACCAACACGTTATCCGAGTAGAAGCTGGTACCTTAGGTAGCTTTCCAAAAGAGGTGGCCAACCATTACATCTATCTAAAAGGACGCTTTAAAGAAACACGTATAGACGAAGCTTATCTACAGAATTGGGAGAAAACCATTGCGCAACAGACAGAGGATAAACATGGAGATGAGGAGAGTGGTTGTGCCTCTGAAAAAGCAGCACGAAAAGAAAAGGGCAACACAAGCATAGACCGCATTACTGATTTTCGAAAACGAATAGCAGCAGAGAAACTAAAAACAGGAAAAAACTATCTGTCCTTCTACTACTTAGTAGCAGAACAATATGAACAAGAAAAGTAAGAAAACGATGGAACCAATCATTCAATGTAAAAATCTAACGCATTACTATGGTAAGCGGTTAATCTATAAAGACCTTAACTTTAGCGTACCTCAGGGACGTATATTAGGACTACTAGGTAAAAATGGAACAGGAAAAACCACCACTATTAACATCTTGAGTGGCTACCTTCAACCACAAGCGGGAGAGTGTAAAATATTTGGAGAAGACATCACCAAGATGTCACCCATTATGCGCAAAGAAATAGGCTTGCTCATTGAGGGACATGTGCAATATCAATTTATGAACCTACAAGAAATTGAACGTTTCTATGCAGCTTTCTATCTAGGAAAATGGAAAAAAGAGGCCTACTATGCATTGCTGGAAAAATTAAAAGTAGCACCTAAACAACGTATCTCACGAATGTCGTGCGGACAGCGCTCACAAGTTGCATTAGGACTTATTTTAGCACAAGATCCCTCGTTGCTTATTCTAGATGATTTCTCGTTAGGATTAGACCCAGGCTATCGCAGACTCTTTGTGGATTATCTCCGGGAATATGCAACAGCAGAGAATAAGACCGTCTTTTTAACCTCACATATTATTCAAGACATGGAGCGATTAGTAGACGATTGTATCCTCATGGATTATGGAAAGATCTTATTACAAATGCCCGTAGATGAGCTTCTACAAACAATAAGGCGCTATACCATGCATATTCCAGAGCAACAAGGGATACCTCAAATAGCACATCACTCTTTATATCATCCCAATGTACTGGGTAATACACTCGAATTCTTTTCCTTTTTATCCCTAAAAGAGGTACAACAAGAACTCACCAAACAAAACTATTATTTCACCCATTTAAAAGCTGAAAAAGTAGGGCTAGAAGATGCTTTTATTGGACTAACAGGTAAATATTAATCACATCCTACTAACTTAACGATATACAACTATGATTCAAGCTCTATTTTACAAAGAATGGATTAAAACAAGATGGTTTTTATTAGTTGCTCTACTCACTATTATAGGAGTAACAGGCTACTGCATACTACGGGTTTACAGAGCTGGAGAGCTCAATGGCATGGACCATCTTTGGCTCGTTATGCTCACCAGAGGCGTAACCTTTGTGGAGCTTCTACAATATCTACCACTAGCAATTGGTGGTCTACTGGCACTCGTTCAATTTGTGCCCGAGATGCAAAAGAGTTGCCTAAAGCTAACGCTACACCTGCCCCACTCGGCTTTAGCAACAACCTATAGTATGTTGTTATGGGGCACACTTTTTCTCACACTCTGTTTTTGTATAAGCAGTGGATTACTTTATGGCTATCTACATACCGTTTTTACAACGGAGTTGTGGCAACAGTCGTTGTTTACCACTTTCCCTTGGTTTCTTGCAGGCTATATGGCCTATTTCTTGACCAGTGCTATTTGCCTAGAGCCAACCTGGAAACGCCGTATTGGCTATTGCATGATGAGTTTAGTACTACTCCACCTCTTTTTCCTAAACCATACAGCGCAGGCTTATAATCCGCTTCTGCCTTTTCTTATACTTTTAACACTTCTTACAGCTACCTTTCCTTGGCTCTCTGTTCTTCGTTTTAAAGCTGGATGTCAAGATTAATAACACACATTAGATTATGAAATATATTAGCAAACTTTTTTTAGCTCTAACTCTTCTGTTCCTAGCACTATGGCAGCTGCCTTGGGCCTATAATTTTATGACAAAAGAGAAACCAAAACATTCCTTCACCCTATTTAGTCCACTTTTAAAAAACTTCATCTCTAACAAGGTAGATGAAGCGGGTAATCTATACAGCACCGATGGAGAGAACAACTACACCAAGGCAGAAACAGACAGCCTACTGCCCTTTTTTCACTATAGACAATTGATACAAGATGGTCGTTTTCCAGATGCAGTGGGTACACAAAAAATCAGTCCACGCCATGTACAACAAACAAATTTCATCTTTCGATCGCACCCAACAGATGTCAACGGACCCAATTTAGCACTATATACACTCCTTGAATCGAAATCGGGACGCGTCAATCTAGAGATGCCAAGCGATCTGTTTCGTACTACAGCAACAGGTATTACCTTTATAGATATGAAAAGTAATACTATTAACCAGAAAAAGAGTGAAG
>JAQWAN010000016.1 GCA_028707655.1 Bacteroidaceae bacterium | reverse complement strand
TCTTCCGATCTTTAGATAATGCCACCGTATCCACCATCACCTCACACAAAGCAGGTTATATAGACAAAGAGAACGAATTGATAGTAGGTCTACAGACCGATGAATTGCTTCGTCGTGCCATCAAGCCATTTGGCGGCATCAATGTTGTAGCACGTGCTTGTAGCGAGAATGGTACAGAGGTAGATGCCACTGTAAAAGATATCTTTACCCATTATCGCAAGACACACAACGAAGGTGTTTTTGATGTATATACCGAGGAGATTCGTTCCTTTAGATCGCTTGGTTTCTTAACCGGATTACCAGATAACTATGCACGTGGTCGCGTTATTGGCGATTATCGTCGTTTAGCACTCTATGGTATCGACCGCCTAGTAGAGGGAAAAGAAGCCGATTTAAAAGGACTAACAGGTCCAATGACCGAAGCACAGATTCGTTTACGCGAAGAGGTAGCCGATCAGATTAAAGCATTAAAAGCCATCAAAACATTAGGAGAGTATTACGGATTAGAGTTAGGTCGTCCAGCTACCAGCGCACAAGAAGCTGTTCAATGGGTATATATGGCCTATCTATCCGCCGTAAAAGAGCAAGATGGTGCAGCCATGTCATTAGGTAATGTCTCCTCTTTCCTAGATATCTATATTGATTATGAGTTAAGCAAAGGAATCATTACAGAGAGCTTTGCACAAGAGTTGATTGACCAGTTTGTTATTAAGCTACGTATGGTTCGTCAATTACGTATGCAAGCCTATAACGATATCTTTGCAGGTGACCCAACATGGGTAACCGAAGCTATTGGTGGACGTTTTAACGACGGTCGTCATAAAGTAACCAAAACCTCTTTCCGATTCTTACAGACATTATACAACCTAGGGCCTTCACCGGAGCCTAATATGACCATACTTTGGTCGGCTACTCTACCAGAAGGGTTTAAATCGTTCTGTGCACAAGTATCTATCGACACCTCATCTGTACAATATGAGAATGATGACTTGATGCGTGATGTACGTCACTCCGACGATTATGGTATTGCTTGCTGTGTTTCTTTCCAAGAGATTGGTCGTCAGATTCAATTCTTTGGTGCACGTACTAATCTAGCCAAAGCACTCTTATTGGCCATTAATGGCGGACGCTGTGAGAACACAGGAACGGTAATGATTAAGGGTATTGAGCCTTTAAAAAGCGATGTCTTAGATTTTGATGAGGTAATGGCCAATTATAAAGTGGTACTCAAAGAGATAGCACGTGTTTATAACGATGCCATGAACATCATTCACTTTATGCACGACAAGTATTACTACGAGAAAGCCCAGATGGCATTAATAGACACCAACCCACGTATCAACTTAGCGTATGGTGCAGCAGGTTTATCTATTGCAGCCGATTCACTTTCTGCTATTAAATTTGCAAAAGTAACCGCTAAGCGCAATAGCCTAGGTCTAACAGAAGCATTTGATATTGAAGGCGAATTTCCATTCTACGGTAATGACGACGATAGAGTAGATAATCTAGCAGTCGACCTAACCCATATGTTCAGCGAAGAGTTGAAAAAACTGCCCGTTTATAAGAATGCTCGTCCAACCCTTTCTATCCTTACCATCACCTCTAATGTGATGTATGGTAAAAAGACAGGTGCTACACCAGACGGACGATTTAAAGGCGTGGCTTTTGCACCAGGAGCTAATCCTATGCATGGACGCGACAGTAAAGGTGCAATTGCTTCACTATCCTCTGTTGCCAAAATAAAATATGAAGATGCACAAGATGGTGTTTCTAACACCTTCTCCATTGTTCCTAAATCATTAGGGGTTACAGCAGAAGATAGAATAGAAAATTTGGTAACCATGATGGATGGTTATTTCAGTAAAGGAGCACACCATTTGAATGTAAATGTATTAAATAGGGAGATGTTAGAAGATGCTATGGAGCATCCAGAGAACTATCCACAACTAACCATACGTGTTTCTGGCTATGCTGTTCACTTTGTGAGCCTCAGCCGCGAACATCAACAAGAGGTTATCTCGCGTTCGTTCCATAACAGAATGTAAGCGGTAGCCTACTCTATAACAAAAGGCTCCTTTATCTTTTAGGAGCCTTTTGTACTTTTATCTATACTGCCTTTATTCTTGTCGTTACTAAAACAATAGATTATGCCACAACATACCATAATAGTTCACTCCTTCGAAACACTAGGCACTTACGATGGGCCAGGACTACGTTTAGTTGTTTTTTTACAAGGTTGTAATTTTAGGTGTTTATACTGTGCAAATGTAGACACTATCCCCTTAACAGGTGGAACAGAGACCGACATCGAAGAGATTGTTCGTATGGCCGTTAGCCAAAAAGCATTCTTTGGTAAGAAAGGAGGTATCACCTTTTCTGGAGGAGAACCCACCCTACAAGCTAAAGAGCTAATTCCACTGTTTAAACGACTAAAAGAAGAGGGAATACACACCTGCTTAGATAGTAATGGTAGCGTATGGAACGATGATGTAAAAGAACTATTCTCTTTAGTAGATATTGTTTTGCTCGACGTTAAACAGATTAACAATACACGTCATCAAATCTTAACAGAGCGAAGCAACCAACAGACCCTGCAAACCGCACACCATTTTAATACGATTGGCAAACGTTTCTGGCTGCGCTATGTATTAGTACCTGGTTATAGCGATTTTGAAGAAGATATTCGCACCTTAGGAGAGGAGTTCAAAACATTTACCAGTTTAGAGCGTATCGAGATATTACCCTATCACACACTAGGGGCACATAAGTACGAAGTACTAGGCAAGGCATATGCATTGAAAGCAGTTAAAGAGAACACCCCTGAACAGTTAAACCGGGCTAAAGCTCTTTTTGAGGAATACTTCACCAATGTTTACGTCAACTAGCCTAGCTATTTATCAGATTTACTATTAGTATCCAAAAGCTTATAGCATTATTTTGTTGCAAGCTTTTTTGCTTAAGTATCGATTTAATACATTTACAGAAAAATACGCAAAGAAAAACATATTTTCACTCAAGAAGATGTTATTTTTTTAAAAATCCTAAAGTTATTCTTGTAAATACAAGATAATAAAAAACCTTTTCAGTAATTTTATACGCTATTAAAATAGGTTCATTTTTTTTAGACTTATGCAATCTGTTTATTTTGTAGCTTTATAAAACAATGGTAATACTTTGTATCATTGAAAAGTAAAAGCTCAGGCTCCTTATTACCCATTGGGGAAATCAGAAAAAAAACTACTATTTTAAAGTGGAGGCTAAAAGTTGACACAGTTTAATTTACGTTCCTGTTTAGCTAGAGTTCGTTTCTATTTCCCATCTTGCATGATAGATTGCACATCCTCCAGATTGATGTCGCCTATCATCTGTATAACGGTCATCTCCTCCTTTTCCTCTACGAGCATTAAAAGTTCTTGCACTTTATTATCTTTTTCTTTTATCATGAAAGAGACATGGTCGCCTTCATCTTTCACCTTCATCAGAGCTTTATAAACGCCCGTAGATAACAGTTTTACTAAATCCGCTTTGAGCAACTGAGCCGTCTCTTTCTTCTCGGTGGTAAGAATCACAATGGCATCTAGTTTTTTGGCCACTTTGGTCATGTTCAAGCCATCCACCGAGGGCGTAAAGCCAAGCATAGCTTTTGAAAGATAAACCGTAGTAACGTTTTCCATTTCGGAATATTTGTCATACAGTTGACTTTGTGCACTTATTGCGCCAACACAAGCCATAAAAAGTAATACTAAAAGATATCTTTTTAATTTCATAATTGTTTATTTAATGTGTTTATTAACGACATGAACCACTTTATGCATATCCACTTGTGCTTCACTCCATTGCGTAATACCCTTGTTTAGATTAACAGAGACTAGTTGCAAAGCCTTTTGGGCCTTTACCTGAGCAAGAGCAGGCTCCATTATTTCTCCCATTGGCCTTTTCCCATTATAGGTATACAACTGTTTCACAGCCAACAGCACTAAAAATGCTGCAGCAATACTTACTGCCCAATTCAGTATTCTCTTACGTTTAGAAAAGGATATTGTGTTCGACCCTTTAGCAGCCTCCCGATCAATCAAAACAGAAAGCTTTTGCGATAGGTCAGCAGGAACAGCTATAGCCGACTTCTTTTTGAATTGTAAGAATAGGGTCTTATCCTGGAGCAGTTCTTCGGGCACATCGGGCGATAGGAAGAATTGATATAGCTCCTCCTCTTCCACTCTCGAAGTACTTCCTTCGTAAAAATCCTCTAGTAGTTTATATATTCTATCTCTATTCATTGCCATCTTTTAAATTGTTCTCTTACCTGTTTTCTGGCTTTCGACAAAAGTACACGAATATTTACAGACCTCAAACCTGTAACCTGTTCTATTTCTTCAAACGATAAATCTTTTACATCTCGCAAGGTCATTATTACCCGTTGCTTCTCGGGTAACTTCTCTATTAATCGTTTGGCCAGATTAGCCTCATCTTCTTTTTCCCAATCCCGCTCTTTTGCACTATTCTGCAGTCCAGTGAGTTCTGTTGCCTGCCTAAGTATTGAAGCTTTTCCCGATCGTAACTGATCAAAACATAAATTTTTAAGTACTGAAATGGAAAAAGCTTCCGTATTCCTTATATCGACCAATTCCTCCCGCTTACTCCATAATTTTAGGTAGGTCTCTTGCACCATATCTTCGGCTTCCGCCTGATTTCCCATTAACCGAAAAGCCAAGCAATAGAGCTTCTGATGGTACGGGATGAATTGATCTTTAAATATTTCTGCTGTCACCCTATTTGGCATATTTTTTTACTACTGCATCAATATCCTTCTGTGTGATGTTTCCACGTAGACGAATAAGGGTAGCACTATCGCCAGTAGACAAAAGAACAAATTCGTTGATGGTCTCCTTCTCTCTCTTTACCCAAACAGAGAGATTATCACCATCATCTTTAACGCGCGTAAAGAGTTCGTATTGCTTATCTTTTACCTTTTTTACTCGGTTGGAAAAACGATTTTTTGTTTTTGGGGTGCAATTTGCTAAATCAACAATATGTACACCATTGATGTTCTTCCCAAAATCCAACTCACCGCTCATAAAGGTTTTAGCCAATGTCATCAAGAAGGGACCAACATTTACCGATTCACAACCGGGAGCTGTGGAGAAATCTTTAAAGAGTTTATCTATGCTGTTTTGTGCATTTATCTGAAAGACTGCCAAACAAAAGAATAGGCTCATTACAACAAACTTTTTCATACTATTTTTTTTAGTGATTATCTATTATTATTCTTCATCAACGCGTTTCTATCTACAAGACGTATGTATTACGCATCTTGTTGCAAGATATTTATTTTTTATAAAATAAGAAGCACATAACTCTTTTTATTGCGAGCTTTTATAAAAAGAATAGAAAGCGTGTTATATCTATCGTTATCGGCTTATTTTTCGAACAAAATATTGTGGTTTGTGCGTTTATTATATAAATTTGCAGTAATATGAAGAAAATAGCAATAATAGGTGCAGGCAACATGGGCGGAGCAATAGCTCGTGGCCTAGCTGCAAGTGAAGCCATAGAAAACTACCATATCGTTGTTTCCAATCGCTCCACAGAGAAGTTAAAACAGATTCAGCAAGATTATCCAGTTATAGAAATAACAACCGATAATCAAAAAGCTGTAGAGCAAGCCGATTTTATTATTCTAGCAGTAAAACCGTGGCTCATAGAGGAGATAGCTAGGGAGTTAACCTATACAGAGAAACAAGTGGTTTGCTCTGTGGCGGCAGGTATATCACTAGAGACACTGTCTCATTCGATAGAAACCGCACAAGCCATCTACCGTGTAATGCCCAATACAGCCATCTCTAAACGAGAGAGCATGACATTGATATCCTCCCTCTATTCATCCGAACAGACGGATGAGGAGCTCCTTGCCCTGTTCAATCAACTGGGCGTAGCTATGCTTATCCCAGAGACGCAGATGGCAGCTGCCACCGCCTTAACATCGTGTGGTATCGCCTTTGTTATGAAATATATCCAAGCAGCTATGCAAGCAGGTGTTGAAATGGGCATTCGTCCTAAGGAAGCACAACTAATGGCTGCACAGTGTGTAAAGGGAGCTTCCTGCTTACTAGAGGAGAGAGCGGCACATCCTTCTGTAGAAATTGACAAGGTAACTACCCCTGGTGGATTAACCATTAAAGGAATCAATGTACTAGAGCACGAAGGATTCTCTTCCGCTATTATTAAGGCTATAGAATCTGCACGATAAAACAGACACCATGAGTTATACATATAAAAAAGTGGTGGTTAAAGTGGGCAGTAATGTGGTAACACGTGCCGACGGCACACTAGATGTAACACGTCTCTCTTCGTTAGTCGATCAAATAGCTCTTTTACATAAAGCTGGCATAGAAATTATTCTCATCTCTTCGGGAGCAGTTGCTGCTGGAAAGAGTGAGTTAACCACCCATAAGAAACTAGACGATGTAAGTCAGCGTCAACTCTATTCTGCCGTAGGACAGGCCAAACTGATTGACCGCTACTATGAGCTCTTCCGAGAACATAACATCTCCGTTGGGCAGATACTCACCACCAAAGAAGATTTCTCTACGCGCCGTCACTATCTTAATCAACGCAACTGTATGCAGGTGATGCTCGATTGTGGGGTGATACCCATTGTAAATGAGAATGACACCATTGCTGTAAGCGAGTTAATGTTTACCGATAATGATGAGTTGAGTGGTCTTATTGCTTCTATGATGGATATGGAAGCCCTATTTATATTAAGCAATGTAGATGGCATCTATGATGGTCCACCAGCTGATGCAAACACCAAAGTGATTCGCCAAGTAGAACCAGGGAAAGACCTAACCGACTATATTCAACAAGGAAAATCTAGTTTTGGTCGTGGCGGTATGCTAACCAAAGCAACGATAGCCCGTAAGATAGCCGACGAAGGAATTACTGTGTATATCAGCAATGGTGAACGAGCTGGCATCCTACAGGAGCTACTCACCTCCCCCTCTCCACTAGGCACCTGTTTCTTACCCGCTCCTATAGAGGTATCCAACATCAAAAAATGGATGGCGCACTCCGAGAGTTTTACACAAGGAGCTTTATGGCTCAATGAGACAGCCTCCGAGCTCTTTGAAAAAAGCGCTACAGTAGCTAGCATCTTACCTGTTGGACTGATGCGTGTGGAGGGTACATTCAAAAAGGATGACATTGTACGTATCTTAAACAACAATGGCGATAAAATTGGTGTTGGTAAAGTCCGCTACAATTCCGAAAAGATAGCCACCATGCTAGGTAAACATGGATTGAGAGCTGTTGTTCATTACGACTATTTATATATAGAAGAAACCCATGAAATTAATTGATACACTGATAAAGGTACGTCAGGCCAGTAGAGAGCTAGCCTTACTAGAAGAGAAAACCATTCAGCAAATCTTATGCGATATTGCAGATTCTGCTGTGGCATCTATAGATGAGCTATTAGCTGCCAATCAACTCGATTTGGCACGAATGGACCCAAGTAATCCGAAATACGACCGTCTGCAACTTACCCCAGAACGTATTCGTGGCATAGCAGCAGATATGAAAAAAGTGGCAGAACTAGAAAGTCCCGTGGGACAAGTTCTCTCGCAGACCACCCGGCCCAATGGCATGGAGATCAAACAGCTCTCTGTTCCTTTTGGTGTGATTGGTATCATCTATGAGGCACGTCCAAACGTTAGCTTCGATGTTTTCGGTATCACCTTTAAGACACGTAATGCGTGCGTACTAAAGGGGGGCAGTGATGCGGAAGCCACTAACATAGCTATCCTCCAGTTGATTCACCGCATTCTCCAGCAACATCACCTGCCCAAAGAGATGGTTACACTATTACCCAACGACCATGAAGTAACCCGTGAACTACTCCATGCCGTAGGTTATGTTGATTTAATTATCCCACGTGGCAGTAATCGGTTGATTAATTTTGTACGCGAGAATGCCAAAGTACCCGTTATAGAAACAGGAGCAGGCATCTGCCATACCTACGTAGATAAGGCGGCCGATATACGCAAAGCGGCAGCCATAGTGGCCAATGCCAAGACACGCCGAGTGAGTGTTTGTAATGCAATGGATGCACTACTTATTCATACCGACCGAGTAGCCGACCTACCCACCATATGCCAACCCTTAGCAGCACATCAAGTGATTATCTATGCCGATGTAGCTGCCTACCAAGCATTAGCGGGACACTACCCAAACGAATTACTTCAACCGGCTCTATCCGAACATTTTGGTACGGAGTTTTTAGCCTACAAGATGGCCATTAAAACCGTCAACAATCTAGAGGAGGCTCTTTTACATATTCAGACCTACAGCTCACAGCACAGCGAATCTATTGTAACCGAAGATAAACAAACCGCTACACGCTTTACACAATGTGTGGATGCTGCTTGTGTCTACACCAATGTCTCTACGGCCTTTACAGATGGGGCACAATTTGGATTGGGAGCAGAGATAGGCATCAGCACACAAAAGCTACACGCACGTGGTCCCATGGGACTAGCGGCCATGACCACCTATAAATGGGTGATTACTGGAGATGGGCTAACAAGAAACGGATAAAAAGACCCACATAAAAAAAACTCCTAGCGTAGATTATAGACTACACAAGGAGTTTTTTTATGTTATCCATCTAGATAATAGGGGTCTATTCCTCTTTTCAGCGTATTCTCTCCACCTATTGATGGAGCAATTTTCACCTATTAATCCCAAAAATGTTTCTGACTGACTGCATATTTACCACCACCCGTAAAGACAAGAACAAGGGCTCCAAAGAAATAGAGACCAAGTAGCTCTAACGGCCAGCCACCGTGTGGCGATAGTGTGAATATTTCTGCTGCATGTACCAAAAGGATGGCTGTTAAACAGTTGAATGCAAAAACAGCAGCAGCAGCACGTGTACCCCAACCAATCAGGATAAGCAAAGGAGCTACTACCTCTCCTATATATACTCCATAAGTGACCCATTGTGGCAAGCCAGCGGCAATCACTGTTTGCTCTATAAACCCTACACCATGCATCATTTTCGATACACCGTGGAATAGCATTAAACCACCAATACTCAAACGAAGAATTAATAATCCTACATTAATGTTCTGTCCCAAGTTCTTCATACTGTTTCTATTTATTTGTAAAGAAAACTATTTTTGCTCAAGATAGTATTTTTTGGAATTAATCCCTTGCCTTTTTTAAATTATATCGGTCGGCTGCAGAAATTTCTCGAACCACACAACAGGGATTTCCATAGGCTAACACGCCAGCAGGTACATTTTTGGTTACTAAACTACCCGCACCAATCACCGCACCTTTTCCGATAGTAACACCCGGTAAAACAGTAACATTACCACCAATCCAACAGTCATCGTGGATAACAACTGGCTTAGCCATCATAAGCCCTTTGTTTCTCTCTTCGGCACAAAGTGAATGCATCACCGTGTAAAGCGAACAGTTAGGACCAATAAAGCAATGTGCTCCAATAGAGACAAGAGCCTCATCGAGAGCCACAAAATTAAAATTAATAATGGTGTTCTTGCCAATCTCTACATTACCTAAATCCACATGGATTGGTGCATTAACAATCACATCCTCGCCCATTTTTCGAAAAAGGGCATGCAGTATTGCCGTTCCAGCCACCTTATCCGAAGGCAGAAGCTGATTATATCTAAAACATAAATCTTTCTTCTCCTCTAAAAGAGGCGTAAACACAGGGTTAAAACCCCAAAAAGGTTGGCCATCTGCCATTTTTTCTAAATCCGTCATTTCTTTTAAGTATATAGGGCAAAGATAACTATTTTATGCCTTTCATCCAACTGCATACTAATCAAAGTCTATTGCGTTATTAAAGTCCCTTTTTTTCTCTTTTCTACCTATTTTTTAGCAAAAAATGGCATCACTCAAAAGAAAGCTGTTTTTCACATAAAAAGGTGCTGTATTTGGAGCAAAATGGTGCTGTATTTGAAGCGAAATATAGCTATCTTTTGACGTAAAAACTACCTATCTTTTCCCTAAAAATAGAGGTCGTTTTTTGTGCTACCTCACACCCATTGCATAATTGGCTCAAAAACCTCATAATTATTCCGATTCTACTACTCGATTAAAAAAAACGTGCGATTCACGTTTTAATTATTTATAACATAGCTATTAATAGGTGTTTCATTTTCATAATATACCTAGTAATAGGTATTTCCTATACGTTGTAAAACAGATACTTTTGTCACAAAGATTTACCCTCTCTTCTATCCAAAAATATTAAATCATTCATCGTATTAAAATAACATCTATGAAACATCTCATTCAAATGTCAATAAAAACTTTTCTTGTATTGTTCTTATGGGTTGGCAGCTCATTTTGTATGGCAGCAGAAACAAAATCGTCTTCCAATAAGCATACTATTTATGGAAAGGTTTTCCAAGTAAATAAACTGCATAAATCGTTATTGTCTTATGCAACCATTTTTCTGCCAAAAACGGGTCAAGGAGCAATGAGCGACGATGCAGGGCGTTTTAAAATAGAAAATGTAGCAGAGGGAAAAGTACAGGTTATTGTACAATCGCTGGGTATGGTAACGGTAGATACCATTATTCATCTTAAAGCGTCTGTCCATCTAGAGTTTAACTTAGTGGAAGAGTCGTTTCGACTAAAAGAGGTTACGGTTACCGCAAAGGCAAATAAAGCAGGTCAGGCAACCTCCTCCTCTATATCACAGATGGCAATGCAGCATCTACAAGCGGTGAGTTTGATGGATGTGATGTCGCTTATTCCTGGAGGAGAATCGACTAACCCAGGTCTAGATTACTCAGCACAAATGAATATTCGTAGTGCTTCTACGGATGTTGTAGACGAGAACCTATCGGGTCTAGGCGCATCCATCATTCGCGATGGAGCACCCTTGTCTAACAATGCTAATATGCAATCGCTTAACCCTACCATAAGTGGTTCTACTGCAGCTGTTGGGGGACTTGCTTCTCCTGGTGCCGGAATCGATTTACGAAGTTTATCGGTAGCCAATATCGAAAGTATTGAGGTGATACGAGGTATCCCTTCGGTTGAATACGGCGATCTAACTTCAGGAGCCGTTCTTATTCACTCTAAAGCGGGTAAACATCCGCTACGTATCAATTCTGGGGTCAACTCTTCTGTCTATCAAGTGGGAGCAAGCAAAGGATTTGAATTGGCCAAAGATAGGGGGGTGTTAAATATTAGTGGTAATTATGCCTACTCTCAAAAAAGCCCGACACAATCTTATCTTACCTATCAGCGATTCAATGGCGAGGTAGTATACTCCAAACCCTTCTTGCAGAACCGTTTGCGAACAAACACCTCGGTAAATATAGTGTATGGTGCCGACCGCCGTAAGAGAAATCCTGACGATGAAAAGACACAGACCTCTTCTAAAGGGTCCAATTTTACCACCACGTTTAACACCAATGGTACATTGTACTTTAAGAACTTATGGTTGAAAAATTTAAAATACACCGCATCGGCTAGCTATTCTAAAAAGTCGAGCTATTACCAGCAATTGTATACTTCTGCTACTGCACCCTACTCCATGACCACTACCGATGGTGCTATCTTATCTAATCGTCCAAATACAGATCTGTATGATGCACAGGGAAATAAACTAACAAATATAAGCGATGCAGATCGCAGTTTATATGCGCAGATGCTCTATTCTGAATATCTGGCAAGGTATGACATTGATGGAAAGGAGATAGGAGCCTTTGCTAAACTATCTGGTACTTTCTTTAAACAGTTTGGACCGATGGATAACAAAGTATTAGTTGGTGCAAACTTCAAGACCGATGGTAATCGAGGGGAGGGTAAAACATACGACCCTACTCATCCGCCAAGACGCTCCATCACCTCTTTTGATGCGGTGTCGCGTCCACGTAGTTACAAGGATATCCCATTTGTTCATCAGTTTAGCTTATTTGCAGAAGAAAACATGACAGTGCATATAGGCAAGCGTAATCTGAAAATTCAAGCCGGCTTACGTTGGGACAATGTTAGTGAAGTAAAAAACGCCCTTTCGCCACGTTTCAATGCTTCATTGGATGTTATACCCAACCATCTTATTATCCGTGGTGGATATGGTGTTACTGCTAAAGCTCCCACAACCTCCTACTTACATCCAGAGAATGCCTATTTTGAGTATCTTAATTTAAATGAGATGGGGTCATCTAGTATACCCGAAGAGGAGCAAAGAATAATGACAACTACCCATATCTACAACACAAAGAATAACAACCTAGAAATGGCTAAGAATAAGAAGGCAGAAATAGGTTTCGATGTCAAGTGGAAAAAGATGAAGCTTGGCGTCACAGCCTTTACTGAACGTTTGGCAAATGGCTATAGCATGGGATATACAGCCAACACCTTTCACTCTTTTCTCTTTAATGAATATCAGCGCGCAGGGGTAGATGCAGAGAATCAACCCTATTTTGAATTGAAGAAAAATGGTACAAATGCGGTGTTATCTTCTTACTATACACCTACCAACAATCGTGTTCTCAACAGCAAAGGTATAGAGATGGATCTAAATCTAGGACGATTTGATGCTATTCGTACTGCCGTTTCTTTGAATGGTTCATGGATTAGAACAGAAAGCTATACAAACGGATACACCTTTTTTGATGGAAACAGTAGCACAGGTGCTAGATATAGAAATCATATTGCAATGTATGAAAAGAGGATGCAAAAACGCTATTTTGACCGAATGGTTACGGCTTTGCGTATAACACACAACATCCCTCAGATTGGTTTTGTTGTTACACTTACGATGCAAACAATCTGGAAAGAGTCTAATTGGTATAAGTTTGGAAACGATTCTATCCCCGTTAAATATATCGACAAAACAGATGGAAAGATATACGACTTCGATGCTTCGCTAAAAGAGGAGAGTGCGTTTAAACCACTTATTCGACAAGTAGCAGAAAAGGATTATATCAAAGAATCGTTTGCTCCTATTTTTGCTTTTAATCTGAATGTTACCAAAGAGATTGGTCCCTATTTCAGGATGTCTTTCTTTGCCAATAACTTTTTTAGAAGTTATCCTGTTGAGGAGCTAAATCGCGACCCTGGCACTTATAAAAAAAGAAACAACTCGTTCTTCTTTGGCATGAATTTGTCGTTAACCATTTAAAATTTACGAAAAATGAAAAATTATATATTTTCCTTACTAGCTCTTTTTCTGTTGCAGGGATGTGGCGATTACAAAGATATTGTAGAGATGCCAGAATTTAAGCCTATTTCTATTTCTGTAAAAGGTAATATTACGCTTGAGGATATACAAGAAATAGAATATTTAAAGGTTAAGCTAGATAATTACAATGAAAACATCCATCGAGAACAGGAGATGGACAACTTAGAGACAGCTCTAACGGATCTGCTTCCCGGACTTTATAACATCACCATTGATGGAAAGATGACGACTAAAGGGGGAGAAACCTTTATGCTCAATGGCACGTTAGTTAATTATCCGCTAGTAAAAAATAACGAAGCCATTACACTAGAGGTAAAGGAGTCGCATCTAGGCGATCTCATTTTCTCCGAAATCTACTACGCTGGGTCACCAAAACACTATTTCCGTGACCAGTTTTACGAAATCTATAACAATGCCAATACAACCATTTATTTGGATGGGTTGTATTTTGCCAACTTAACCCCAGGAACTGCAACCAATAAATTGCCGCAATGGCCACAGGAGGATGAAGACAACTATTGCTATGCAGAGCGTGTTTGGAGATTCCCGGGTTCAGGAACAGATTATCCCTTAAAAGCAGGAGAGTCTTGTGTTGTGTCGCAGTTTGCTGCTAATCATCAGTTGTCGCAGTATAACCCAGATGCACCCATCGATTGTAGTACTGCCGAATTTGAGTTTAACATGAATAATCCTAAATTTCCGGACCAGCCGGCCAAAGATATGGAGCATGTCTTTTATAATGGATTGGGCGTATTGGGTAGAGTACCACAATACTTAACGTCTATTTTTGGCGGGGCATATGTCATTTTTAAAGTTCCAGATGGAGAGCTGTATGACCCAGTGAACAATACAGCTTTACAAACAAAAGACTTAGCCTCTTCTAAAACAACTCTTTATGCTAAGATACCTATTAATTATGTGTTAGATGCAGTAGAATGTGGACACAATGAAACAAAGATTTCTGCTAAACGTGTTCCAGGATTGCTCGATTCTGGGATGACCTGGGTAGGAAATACCTATAACAAACTAGCAGTAGCACGAAAGGTAAAGAGCAGTAGAGCAGATGGTACGCCCATTTATCAAGATACAAATAATAGTACAGACGACTTTGAAAGAGGAGTTACTCCCCTATTTAGACGTAATGGCGAAAAAATGCCTAGTTGGAATCACTCATTAAATTAAGAAATGATATGAAATTGTTTAGTAAAAATAAAAAACACCTTTTTCTGTCTGTAGCATGTAGTTTCTCTTGCCTTTGCTTAAGCGCACAGGTCGATTCTTATGCTGCGCTAGAGCTACAGCAAGAACTAAGTTTTTGGAAACAGGGGGCTAATCCCGCTGGAGCATGGCTCGATAATCCATTGACCTTTTCAGATATAGCCTTTAATATGGATTATGAGAATGGAAATTTTCACCGACCTATGGAGGGAAAAAGTATTCGTACTATTGGTTTAAAAACAGAAGGAGTAGTATTGCTTAAGAAACATTACCTAAAAGGTTTCTTTAATTATACCAATCGTAATGTAAATGAAGAGGGATACAACACGTCATTTATCGATCCTTATCGAGGTATGCCTTATGGGGTGGTCGATTTAAACCATAGTGATTGGAAAAATCAGTATTACGATATGGGAGTACGTTGGGCATACCCTGGACTGCTCCATAAATGGAACGTGGGTATCGATTTAAATTATCACGCACATAGTGCTGCAAAACAACGCGATGTACGGGCTGATATCCGCTATATGATGCTGGAAGTGCGTCCTGGCATAACTTGGTCTATAAAGGAGAACCACCATATAGGGGCCTATCTGAATTACTATTCTACTAAAGAGGAAGCAAACAATATGAATGTAAACAATTATGTGAGTCAGGAGTATTATGAATTGAATGGATTGGGCAATGCTGTACAGGGAATAGGAACAGGAAGAACAACCAATTATACGGGAGATAATTTTGGGGCAGGAATAGACTATTCATGGACAAAGGGGTCTAGTGAACTGCTCATTTCTTCTGCCTATAATCTAAAAGCGGAGAAAGCGGAGGCTTCATTCTCTCTTCCACGTAAGGTGGGTTCGGTGCGCCATGCTATTTGGGATAATCATTTGAAGTTTTACACCCGCTCTTCTGGCAATTTTGGACATCTTATAAAATTAGATTACATCTATTCGGAGATAAAAGGGGTGGAATATATCACACAACGAGATAATACCCAAGAACAATCCGGCTGGCAAACCATTTATGCAGGGGTACGTTCCAAGTATAAGAAGCAGAATATGGGTATAAATTACAGCCTTATTGCACATCGTAAGGGAGAATACAAATGGTTGGCAAAGATGGCAATAAGCTACCTTACGCTTGCGGATGTTTATCTTATACCTGCATCTGAAAAGAAAATTGACAATTGGGTGGCCAAAGCTACGTTTAAACGAAATATTATGTTTTCGGGAGCTTCTACACCGCGCTTACTGCTTTCTGCTGAAGCAATCGTTAATAAAAATAGTGCAGGGTCATATATATACAGTGGAGAACATCCTACCTATATCACTGTAACGGAGATAGAACAGGGCGATTACAACTATCTAGAAAGTGATTACTGGGGGGTCAATCTAGTGGCCAATTACTCGCAGAGCATTCAGGCAGAAAGCAATTTAAGATGGTATATCAGCGGCTATTTTAATTATCTGAAAACAGATAACTTGGATTTTAATAACAGAAAAAAAATGGGAGTAACTGTTGGCTGTATATTTTAGTGGCCTACTCCAGTAATTAAGAAAACAAAGAATTATGAAAAAAGGGATTGTGTTATGGATTGTGTTACAACTATCCTGCTTAACTT
The DNA here is from genome assembly GCA_028707655.1 of Bacteroidaceae bacterium. Lineage (GTDB taxonomy): Bacteria > Bacteroidota > Bacteroidia > Bacteroidales > Bacteroidaceae > JAQWAN01. The sequence goes on along the minus strand of JAQWAN010000016.1, from coordinate 152 downwards.
TTGCTCAAGTAAGAGTAAACCCATCTATCAAAAGCAAAACAACATTTGCTATTGTGGTAGATATAGCGACCTATAGAGAGACAAAGGATGCTATTGAGGCGTATAAAGGGTTGATTGAAGCGGATCATTTGGGGGTGTACATACTAGCGGAT
>JAQWAN010000204.1 GCA_028707655.1 Bacteroidaceae bacterium | reverse complement strand
TTCTTTTTTTGTTCATAGCTTCTGCATCGGTAATCCATTTTTCTGCTCGATAGTGCTGGTCGCCTTCTCCAGTAGCATATGTATAGTTAATACGCCCCAACCGTAGGCTCACTCTAGCTGTATCACACTTTATCTCCAGATAATAGGAGATACGTGCTCTATCTAACGAAAGTATAGAGGAGGAAAAAACGAGGTATTCATCTCCAGCTGTTGCAATTTCATGTGTAGAGGCATTCGCATACAACAACCTACTATGGGATTTATCAAACGAGGGTTGAAAACGTTGGATGGCCCATTCTTTTGCTTTAGCAAAAATAACAGCAGTAGACAACTGAGGCACATCAATATATTCTGTAAAAACAACCGACCCATCTACTAATGGAACAGCTCCCGCCATATATTTATGATCTATAGCAACACCAAAAAGTAGTGTAGGAAGAAAACATGCGAGAAAAGCTATTATTTTTTTCATTTGTCTTAATTATTTGATACTGCGAAATTAATAAAAAATGCATATAAAAAGAGTGTATCTCTATTTTTATAACTAAAGATACAAGGAATGAATAAAAAAGAACAAAGAAGTTCTATTTTTCCAATTTGAAGAAACACTTACTCTGTACATCTATTTTTATGCAGGTTTAACTAAATTAATCATTTTAGCTTATTTTATTAAAACACGTTAACAAAGTCGACTAATTGGCACTCTAAAAACCTTTAAACAAAGCTTTTAACAAAAGATAAAAAAAATAAAATCTAATATAGGAAGCAATTTATTTAAAAAAGTAATATAACTTTGTGATTCCTGAATTAAAATACACCTTAAAAGAGAAAATATACACTCCCTACTTATGATAACACAATTAGTAGATATATTGGCTACATTCGATAAAATTTCGCTGGACGAGATGAAAAACATTCGTCTTATGAACCGTACAGACACAAAGTTTATTACATCCATTTGCGAATTACCTCATTTCTTACAAGAAGCTAAAGAGCTCTATTATACACAGGAGATTGACCAGTGTACCATTATGCCCTATAATACAATCTATTATGACACGGCAAACAATGAGATGTATCTGGCCCACCATAATGGAAGAAAAAAGAGAAAAAAAGTACGCATCCGTAGTTATACACACTCGGGAATCTGTTTTTTAGAAATTAAAAACAAAAGCAACAAAGGGAAGACACAAAAAGAACGAATAGAGTTGCAGCAGGAGCAAACGCTCTATAATACAGATGCAGCACACTTTTTAGCAGAAAAGACGACGTACACCACGCAACAACTCATTCCACAGATCGAAAATAATTTCAAACGCATTACACTGGTCAACAAAAATAAGACAGAGCGACTCACCATCGATTTTAACATCAGTTTCTACAACCATGTAACGCTACAGCACAAAGAACTACCCTCTCTTGTTATTATTGAGCTAAAACGAGAAGGGCACGCCTTCTCTCCACTGAGTGAGATGCGCAGACATATCCGTATTCCACAAACCAGTATTAGTAAATATTGCATTGGATCGGTACTTACCAACCCCTCTTTAAAACACAACTGCTTTAAAGAGAAAATCAGAGCTATTAATCGACTAGACTATCAATAACCTATTTATTACTACTAAACTATTTATTCAATGAACACACTACTCAGTACAAGCGTAACGGCTATCCCTATGATGGAACAGTTAGCCAATATTAGTGAGATGCTTTTACGCTTTGGCATCAACGCATTAGTTACCCTTTTTATTATTCACTGCCTATACTATACCAAGAGTAAACGGAGAGATTATTACTTCACCTTTATGATTATTAGTACCAGTATCTTCTTTCTTATCTTCCTTTTGGGAGGGGTAAAGATAAAAATTGGTTTTGCACTTGGCTTATTTGCTGTATTTGGCATTATCCACTACCGAACCGAACAAGTTCCTATTCGAGAAATGACCTATCTATTTGTGATTATTGCTATTTCTGTTATCAATGCGTTAGCTTGCGATTTTAGTTATCTACAACTGGGCATCACAAATCTTATCTTTATCTCTGGTGTATGGATATTAGAGAGTAACAGATGGCTCAAACATATCTCTACTAAACTCATTCAATACGATAGAATTGACCTTATTAAACCTGAACGATACCAAGACCTACTAGAGGACCTAAAAGAGCGAACAGGTTTAGATATAGAAAAAGTGGAAGTGGGCTATATTGACTTTCTAAAAGATGCCAGTATGTTAAAGGTTTTTTATAAACCCACCACAAATGAGATTAATTCTGTTGAATTTGTTACTAAAAACCCTAAAGACGATTTCCAATGATTAAGCCTAATAAATTGGCATTGGCCATACTAATGCTTGCTTGTTCTTTGACACAAGGCCATGCAGAAGATGATGATAAAGGAAGTATATCTAGCATTAAAATAGAATATGATGCTACTAAACATCTTGAAATAGAACTAGAGAATGAGTTGCGCACTATCGATTATTTGCAAACAATTGAGAGATGGAATAGCGAAATCACAGTGAATTACACCTTTTTCAATTTTCTTAAAATCAGTAATGGTTATAGCTTACTTCGATATAATCACGAAAAAAGAGGTTGGGAAACGGGGTATCGATTCTTCGTGGGTGCCACAGGGTTTTATAAATGGAATAACTTTAAATTGTCTCTAAGCGAGAAATACCAACAGACCTACCGCAAAGGGGTAGCACAAAAGACAACAAGAGATAATCCTAAAAAGATACTTAAGTCGAAATTGAAGTTAAAGTATAAGATCACAAAACTAGGACTAGAACCTTATATCTCTACAGAGCTGTATCACGATCTAAAGAGAAGATATAAGGGAAAGCATGTGGTTACCAAATATGAAGCTGGTGTTTCCTATGCTATCAATAAACGCAATGAGTTTTCTATCTACTACCGCTATCAGAAAGAGGAGATAGAGGGAGATGCTAATAAAAAGATTCTAGGGATTGGTTATACCTTCAAACTATAAAAGAATCGTATAATAATATACAAAAGCGGGAGTGTTACCAGTGGTAACACTCCCGCTTTTTATCTTGGATAGGAACAACAAGCAAGCTTTTGGTTCCTAAAAGTTCGTTGTTTAGAATTTATAGTTTACACCAACACCAACCACCTTGTTATCACGTGTGAAATCTTCTTGGTAAGGTAAACCTGTACCTGAAAAATCCGCTTGGGTTTTGTTATAATGTTCATAGTTAGTAAAGAAATAAGCTACATTCAACTTAACAGCTTTAGACAACATGAAACCAGCACCAAAACCTATTGAATAGGAATCTGTTGCAAAACTCATATCATTCATATAAGCATCAGACAATCCATAATCGGTGGATTGAATACCAATACTAACCTGTGCCCATGGACAAACATCATACTCTATACCACCTAAAAACTCGTTGGTACCTTTGGTTAAGTGCTCTTGTTTATTACTGGCCATAGAGGCTGATTTATCAAAGAAATGGTGATAACCTGCTGAAATACGTAGGGTAGGAAGAATCTCATAGGTAGCACCAAAAGCTAATAATGCAGGAATATCGTGAGGCGTGTTTACACCATCTGCAAACAGACCTGTATCATCTACCTTGGTTTGATTCTCAATATTCATATGGGTGTTAAACTCATATTTTGCACCAAAGTTAAACTTGCCAATCTTATAGTCAAAACCAATAATTGGAGTTAGTCCCCATCCCGATTGATCACAATCTAGGTTCTTATCGGCTGTTTGACCAGCTAAGGCTGCAGCTTGTCCGGCTTTTTGCAGATACTCGCTATACTTGGCCATGTCTCCCGCTTCTTTAAAACTATTAGCAGCAGTTAAGGCTTGTTCGCCTACGGTAGTGAAATAGCTACTTAGATTT
>JAQWAN010000203.1 GCA_028707655.1 Bacteroidaceae bacterium | reverse complement strand
CCCATAAGGTGGACCAGTTTGAACGTAACTTGTATATGTTTGGCTATTCTAGAGAAGATATTACACAACTCTTACAACCAATGTCTACGGCTGGTGTGGAACCTATTAATTCGATGGGTAATGACACGCCGCTTGCTATCTTATCGGACAAGCCACAGCTGTTGTTCAACTATTTTAAACAACAATTTGCGCAAGTAACTAATCCACCTATCGATCCTATCCGCGAAGAACTGGTGATGTCGCTACACGAGTATATTGGTGCTATTGGAATGAAGATGTTGTCGCCTAGTATGGACCATTGTAAGATGGTTTGTCTGGAAAACCCTATTCTTACCAATGAGCAGTTAGATATTTTATGTAATATCCGATATAAGGGCTTTAACACGGTTAAACTGCCAATGCTCTTTGATGCTAAGGAGCCAGAGGGCTTGAAAAAAGCGTTAGAGGAGCTTTGTCAAAAAGCCGAGAAATCGGTGGACGAAGGGGTTAATTATATTGTGTTAAGCGATAGAGGTGTAGATGAGAAGCATGTAGCTATTCCCTCTTTACTTGCTGTTTCTGCGGTACATCATCATCTTATTGTTGCTGGTAAACGTCTACAAACGGCTTTGATTGTAGAAAGTGGCGAAATTCGTGAGGTGATGCATGTGGCTCTATTAATTGGTTTTGGTGCTAGTGCCATTAATCCTTATATGGCTTTTGCTATTGTGAACGATTTGGTGGAGAAAAGAAAGATTCAGCTGGATTATGCTACGGCACAGAAAAACTATATAAAAGCAATCTGCAAGGGATTATTAAAAATATTAAGTAAGATGGGTATTAGTACTATTCGTTCTTACTGTGGTGCACGTATCTTTGAAGCTATTGGACTTAGTGAGGAGTTGAGTACTACCTATTTTGGTGGTATATCTTCTAATATTGGGGGAATAGGAATCCAAGAAATTGCAGAAGAGGCTATTTTGATGCATCAAAAGGCTTTCCAAGAGGAGCATGATATTTTACCGAATAAGGGACTTTATGCTTATCGAAAAGAGGGGGAACAGCATGCTTGGAACCCAGATACAATCCGCACATTGCAAGCTGCTACACGCTCGGACAGTTATGAGAAATTTAAGGAATTTACCACTGCGGTGGACCAGAAAGAAGCTCCTATCTTTTTACGCGATTTCTTAGGCTTTAAAGCGCAACCGATTCCATTGGAGGAGGTAGAGCCTGTGGAGAATATCATGAGACGTTTTGTGACGGGAGCAATGAGCTATGGGTCGATTAGTAAAGAGGCGCATGAGGCTATTGCTATTGCCATGAATAAGATAAATGGTAGAAGTAATACGGGTGAAGGTGGTGAGGATACGGCACGATTTATTCCCGATGCCGATGGCTCTAGCAGAAGAAGTGCTATTAAACAGGTGGCTTCTGGTCGTTTTGGTGTTACTACCGAATATTTAGTGAATGCCGATGAGATTCAAATAAAAGTGGCGCAAGGGGCTAAACCAGGCGAAGGCGGTCAGCTTCCTGGGTATAAGGTGGATAAGGTGATTGCTAAAACGCGTCATTCTATCCCTGGTATCTCTCTTATTTCACCACCTCCTCATCATGATATCTATTCGATTGAAGATTTAGCGCAGCTGATTTTCGATTTGAAGAATGTGAATCCCAATGCGGTGATTAGTGTGAAGCTGGTAGCTGAAACGGGAGTAGGTACCATTGCAGCGGGTGTGGCTAAAGCAAAAGCCGACCTGATTGTTATCTCTGGTGCTGAAGGGGGTACAGGAGCTTCTCCTGCCTCGTCGATACGCTATACTGGTATCAGTCCGGAGCTTGGCTTGAGTGAGACACAACAGACTTTGGTTCTTAATGGATTGCGTGGACAGGTAAAGGTACAGGTGGATGGACAGCTAAAAACAGGTAGAGATATCGTTTTAATGGCTATGCTTGGTGCCGAGGAGTATGGCTTTGCTACCTCTGTTTTAATTGTTTTGGGTTGTGTGATGATGCGTAAATGTCATACTAACACCTGCCCGATGGGTGTGGCAACGCAGAATGAGGAGTTGCGTAGACACTTTGTTGGACGTAGCGAATATATTGTTCGTTTCTTTCGTTTCTTAGCGGAAGAGGTGCGAGAGCAATTGGCAGAAATAGGTGTCCGTTCTATGGATGAGATTATTGGTCGTACCGATTATATCTTACAGCGTAAAGAGGTGGGTACTACGAAGAAACATCAACTAATTGATTTATCTAAACTATTAGTGATGCCATCTTTAGAGAACCATGCTGCTATTTGCAAAGTAAAAGAGCAAGAACACGGCATTGATAAAGTAAAAGATGTAACGATTATTGCACAGGTGCAAGAAGCCGTTGAAGAACATAAAGAGATTTCATTAGAATATTCTATCCATAACACAGATCGTGCTTGTGGTGCTATGCTATCGGGCGTTATTGCTAAAAAATGGGGCGAAAAGGGATTACCCGATGAGACCATTACTGTGCGCTTTAAAGGGTCTGCTGGACAGAGCTTTGGTGCTTTCTTAATCAATGGTGTCTATTTCAAATTGCGTGGAGAGGCTAACGATTACTTAGGTAAAGGTTTAAGTGGTGGACGTATTAGTCTAAAACCGCGTGCAAGAAGCAAGTTCCAAGCTGATAAAAATATAATTGCTGGAAACACTCTCTTATATGGTGCAACTAGTGGAGAGGTGTATATTAATGGACGTGTAGGCGAACGTTTTGCTGTACGTAATTCGGGAGCTGTAGCGGTTGTTGAAGGGGTAGGCGACCATTGTTGCGAGTATATGACGGGTGGACGTGTGGTTGTTTTAGGACCAACGGGTCGTAACTTTGCAGCGGGTATGAGTGGCGGTATAGCTTATGTGTGGAACAAGGACAATGATTTTGATTATTCCTGTAACATGGAGATGGTGGAACTATCGCTGTTGGAAGAATCGAGTCAACGCAAGGAACTGCATGAGTTAATCCGTCAACACTATCGCTATACGGGTAGTCCGTTAGCACGTACTATGTTAGATGAATGGAGCAAATATGTGGAGCAGTTTATCCAAGTGATGCCTGTGGAATATAAACGGGTATTGCAAGAGGAGAAGATGAAGAAATTGCAAGAGAAAATTGCGGACATACAATTTGATTATTAATTAGGAACCATCCGAACAAAAAAAGATAGATAAATGGGAAATCCAAAAGCATTTTTAAAGATAGATAGAGAAGAGGCGGGTTATCGTCCTGTGCACGACCGTATCACTGATTTTGGTGAGGTGGAACAAACCTTAAACCGAAACGATAGAATGTTGCAGGCTTCTCGTTGTATGGATTGTGGCGTTCCTTTTTGCCACTGGGCGTGTCCATTGGGTAATAAGATGCCCGAATGGAATGATGCACTCTACCGTAGAGACTGGGAAGAAGCGTATAAGCTACTGATAAGTACCAACGATTTTCCTGAGTTTACTGGACGTATTTGTCCTGCTCCTTGCGAGAAAAGTTGTGTCTTGAATTTGTATAATTCGCAACCTGTTACTATTCGTGAGAATGAGGCTGCTATTGTGGAGACTGCTTTTACAGAGGGGTATGTGAAATTGAGAATACCGACTAGAAATGGTAAAACAGTGGCCGTGATTGGAAGTGGACCTGCAGGATTAACGATGGCTAATCAGTTAAACCAAAAGGGGTATCTAGTAACGCTCTTTGATAAGGCGGAGGCTCCTGGCGGATTACTACGTTGGGGTATACCTAATTTTAAACTGAATAAAGGGATTATTGATCGTCGGATGAACCTCTTGGAGAAGGAGGGTATCATTTTTGCGATGAATACTGCTGTAGATATAGAGCATCTGCCAGATGGATTTGATGCTTACTGCTTTTGTACGGGAGCGGAACAACCAAGAGATTTGGATGTGCCGGGTAGAAAACTAAAAGGGGTC
>JAQWAN010000202.1 GCA_028707655.1 Bacteroidaceae bacterium | reverse complement strand
AAAAGGCGGGTTCTGTTTGGCGCTCCTGGTCTATCACCCAGCAATTAGAGCGGGAGAACATCACCTATTATCATGGGTTGAGCAACGAGTTGCCACTGAACATACAGCAAAGTGCAATAAAAAGTGTGGTAACGGTTCACGATCTTATCTTTCTGCGTTTACCCCATTGCTATCCCCCTATCGATCGATTGATCTATACCTATAAGTTTAAAAAAGCCTGTCAACAGGCCGATAAGATTGTTGCTATTAGTGAATGCACCAAGCGAGATATTATGCACTTTTTTCATATCCCAGCAGATAAGATAACGGTTATCTACCAAGGATGTGATAGCAGTTTTCAACAACGTGCCACAGAAGAGCAAAAGAAAGAGGTACAACAGAGGTATCAACTACCCAAAAAGTTTATACTAAATGTAGGTAGTCTAGAGACGCGTAAGAATGCATTGTTACTGGTAAAAAGCCTACCCTCTTTGCCTGCAGATACACACGTGGTGCTCGTGGGAAAACAGACCCCCTATGTAGAAGAGATCAAAAAGGTAGTAGCAAAACAGCATTTAGAAGCGCGCGTGCACCTCTACCATCAAGTACCCTTTACCGATTTACCTATCTTTTACCAATTAGCTCATCTGTTTGCCTACCCCTCTCGTTTTGAAGGCTTTGGTATTCCTATCATAGAGGCTCTACACAGTGGTATTCCTGTTATTGCTGCCACAGGCTCGTGTCTAGAGGAGGCTGGAGGCAGCGATTCGCTCTACATCCATCCAGATGATGTAGCTGGTTTTACACAGGCCTATCTACGCATCGAACAGGAGGAGGGACTCCGTGAACAAATGATTGAAAGGGGCTATCAATATGTCACTCGCTTTGCCGATCAAAAAATTGCTAGTCACTTTATCCACCTATACACACAACTATAAATCATGAAAAAAATATCCGTTGTTATAAACACCTATAACGCAGAGAAGCACTTAGAGCAAGTACTTACTGCTGTAAAAGATTTTGATGAGATTGTAATCTGTGACATGGATAGCACGGATCAGACACTAGAGATAGCTAAACGTTTTGGGTGTAAAATTGTGTTCTTTAGAGAAGAGAAATGTAGCTATGTAGAACCAGCACGTAACTTTGCTATCCAATCGGCTACACACGATTATGTGTTATTAGTAGATGCAGACGAAGTGGTTACACCAGAACTAAAAAACTATCTCTACAACCTTCTAGCAGAGGAGAATTGCCCACAAGGGGTAAAGATTCCTCGAAAGAATTTCTTTATGAGACGTTTTATGCGAAGCACCTATCCCGACCATCTTTTACGTTTCTTTAAAAAAGATTGCTGCAACTGGCCACGCACAATCCATAGTCAGCCAACCATAAAAGGCAGAATATCTAAGATTCCTGCAAAAAAGAGGGAGCTGGCTTTTATACATCTAGACAACCCTACTATCACGCAGCTTATAAATAAGCTAAATAATTACACAACGCAAGAGCTAGAACGTGAGAAACATAAAAAGAGAGGAGTTCTCTCATTTCTGTTTCATTCCTCTTTCCGTTTCTATAAGTTCTACGTTATCAAACAGGGTTGGAGAGATGGTATAGAGGGATTTATCTATATCTCCATAAACACCCTCTACAAATTAGTGACCTTTGCAAAAAATATAGAACAAGAAAAAAACAACAAATAAACTGCCACTATTTACCTAAAATAGGCGGCAATCATTTTTGCATAAAAGGTGGTATACGACAACTCTTTTTCATATTTCTTCTGCGCATTATGGCCAATGGATTGAACCAGTGTTGGATTATGCAGTAATTCATGCATCGCTTTTGCTAACTGATTCACATCGTTTGGATGAACCAACAAGCCCTCTTTACGCTGAGTAATACATTCGTTTTGCGATCCATTATTGGTGGCAATAATGGGCTTACCACTTTTCATAAATTCTAAGATAGGAAAATTAAATATTTCTGCAGAAACAGAAGGAATAACCCCTACCGAACACTCTTGAATGAGAGAGAATACACCTACAGAGAAACCATAAAATTTTATCCGGTCTTGCAATCCTGCCTCTTTCACTTTTTGTTTGAGCTGACTGGCAAAGTCACTTGTATCATCGCCTACCATTAGAAGATAAAAGGGCTCCTCTTTTAGTTGTATACAGGCATCAATAAGAACATCTGCCCCCTTCTCTTCAACAACTCGCCCAGCAAACATAAAGATGGGCACAGCGGCATCCCAACCAAACATCAGGCGGAGTTGCAGTGGCAGAGAGGTAGCTGGCATCTCATTCTCATATAGGCTATTGTACACCACAGCCGATTTATTCTCCAAGGAGGGGAGCTGGTCGGATAAAAAGGTGGTACGTGCCTTTTTAGAAAGAAAAATAAACTTATCTATTTGCTTATACAACCAACGGTATAAGAAATTCGATTTGCCCCGATTGATAAGATGATGCGTTAAAACGATACGGATGGATTTCTTCGCTAATAAACGTGCATACACAGCGGTAAACGCGTCCTTAAAACTATGCACATGAACAACGGAGATATTATTCTTACGAAATAAATGGGCCATCCGAATGGCAGAATAAAAATCAAACATCCCGTTTAGAGGCAGAAAAGCGACTGCTTTTCCCATTTTATTTAATTGCTTACTCAAGACAGGATTCTTACGGGCAACAAAAGTTACAGTATATCCATCTACTATAAGCTTTTTAGATAAATTAAAGACATATTGTTCACCACCCTTCCAAGAAGAATTAGCAAAAACATGTAAGATATTTGAACTTTTCATACAATCTATTTTCTATTATATCCAAATAAGACGAACCAACTTATAGTTGACCCGTCTTTTCAAAATACTGTTGAATAACCACTTGTGAGATTAATTTTTCGCGTTTAGGATGCATAAACTGGCGCACGTACTCCTGCGCATGTTCGATAATAGCCAAAGCTTTATCGGTATGCAAAAGATAATATTGCAAACGTTCTTCCAAATCGGAATAGTCTGCTTTAATTGCTACATAATGATAATCAGGAATCAAAGTGCCCTCCATAAACCAGGTTTCATAAACCGGTGGTGGCATTACGGCCAAAGAATTGGAAGACATCACCCACTTTAAATTGGTGGCTACATCGTTTCCCTCTATACAGAGTATAAATTTATAACGAAGATGTTCTTGAATAGATAAAAAGCCAACATGCCACTCGGGATGAAAACTTAAATCTTTGTCAATACTACCAAGGTCACACATAGGATGACCAAAGTATTTCTCCCAAAACAAAATACGTTTGGGTTGATGAACAACAGCTCTACCTACTAGCTTATCCTGCTTTTCGGCATAGGGGATAGAGTCTTTGAGGAACATAAAATGACGCACCTTGTTCAGTTTCAACAAAACAGAATTTTCATTGTTTCCGGCAATAAGTCTACTTTTTACAAAAGAGGGCACAGCAGGAACCTCTGTTACATCGCCAAACCGATAGGAGATACGCAGTGTATCCTTAAAATAACGCGTATGTTCATAGGTGTCAAAAAAGTAGGAGCTGTGAGAGGAGTGTCCTTTTTTTTTCTTAGGACGTAAGAAGGAGGAGAGAGGCAACGATTGCTCAACCGGTAAGGTGGTAGCAGACAATTTATTGTAATAAGAGATGCGACGCTTCACATAGGTTTGTTCAGATACCGTAAGCTTTTGCATAGACTGCTCGATATGCAATTTACAAAATCGTTTCGGTGTAAAATAAAAAAAGAAAGAACGGATATAGTAAACCAATTTACTATTTTTATACAAAGCCATATTTCTATTTTTTTAATGATTGCTGATTCTTTGCCGTACGTTGTCGCTTCCATCCATTATGACTCCAAAGCCAAATACAGGGCGATTCCTTAATCATCTCCTCTAGCTGCTGCATATACATATCGGTCAACCCATAATCGGGTATCTCTTTGGTAGCTAAGCTTAGGGGAATAAACTCACA
>JAQWAN010000201.1 GCA_028707655.1 Bacteroidaceae bacterium | reverse complement strand
TACGTAGGTAATATAAAGTCCAATCATAAGGTATCTTACGACCATCTTTTAATAAGTTAGGTTGATTTTCAATAAAATCGAATAACATTTCCTGATATGACTCTTCAAATAGAAAGGTGGATTTTCCTTCGGTATTTTTAGTCCAAGCTAATTTGGTTTCTTTATTGTTAATAAATTGACCTTTCTTTTCAGAAAAATCAATATCCGCTGCATAGTGAGAGGGTAAATAGTTAAGTTGATGCAACACTCTATGCAGACGTTCTCGACGTAATAGATAGCGCTGACGTAAACGGCGAACAGATCTATACTCTGTACGTGTAGCTGCCTGCGACTTACTGTTTCCTAAATTAAAATCACCTAAAACAGCAGCATCCATAGGAATGATACGACTACCACTTAATTCTATTTTAGGTTTTGATTGCTCATCTTCGGTTATTACAGCCCAACCAACACTGTTTGTTCCTAGATCTAATCCAACTATCTTTTTCATATGTGTTTTTTTATATATGTTCTATTTCAAGAAGATTTTTCCAAAAATATACATTTTATTTCTTTTTTAGTTGTTTTATATAAAAAAAACGCTTATTTTTGTGGTACTAATTTAAGAAGCAATTCACAATAAGGATTATTCCGTTGTGAAAACTTTTAAAAGGGCACATGGTTTTCCATGTGTCGTTTTTTTTGCATCAAAAATTGCTTTTAGCGTGCCCCTCTTTACCTTATATTATCTATCTTTATGCCTTTTCTAACATAAAACAACTAAATCGCCATTCATTATGAAACAAACCATTAGATTATCCCTTATTTGTATGATTTGTCTATTGTTTAGTTGCAACAAGACGGGTCAAAAGCAAGAATTCAGTAAAATCTGTACGGATAGTACCTACAATGCAACCATTCGTCAATACCAAAAAGGAGATTATGCAGCAGTGGCACAGAAAATAGACACACTGCTTCTTCAACTAGAAAAGGCAGAGATGCCCGATACAATTGCCCGATACATTGGATTGCGTGTTTTACAAGGACATACTTATATGCAGTTAAAACAACCCCCAAAAAGTAAAGCGGCTTTCTCGAAGGCTATAAAACAGATTGACAAGAAGCTAAAAACAGATAGAGATGTAAATCTGATTATGAATAGAGCTTATCTCCTTTGTTTTATGGATAAAAAAGAAGAGGCTATTCAATATATCAGTTCTATTTCATTTAGTAAAGAAGAGCTGCAACGATTTGGCAAGATACCGCCACTAGAACTCATCTCACTCTATGATAAGAAACTATTGCAACCACATTAATACCATAAAAAAAGCATCCAAATTATTTTGGATGCTTTTTGCATTTGGTAGAAAAAATACTCTACTTGCGATATTTACAACAACCTGGCAACTTTTTATAAGCCGCATCGGTAGCAGTGTCTTTTTCGGTATCATAACCAACAGCTGCTATGGCTTTACTGATAGCAGCAACATTGGCTGTTTTTGCATCATAATCTAGGTGTAAAACATGTTTCTTCATATCCCAAAAGGCGGTCTTAACACCTTTTACGCCTAATGCAGCTTTCTCTATTTTTACCTTACACATACCACATTCGCCATCTACTTTTAGCATGGCATGGGTTCCTTTTTTCGATTGCATTGTCTGTTGTTGCATTACTTGCGTAACACATCTCATGGAGGGCTGACTAGCCTCAACGGTAATAAAACAACTAATGATTACAGCTAATGATAAAATAAATCTTTTCATATTTGTTTCATTTTAGGGGTTAAAATCCTCGTTATTTACGATATAAGCAACAAGCAGGTAATGTTTGATAGACGCTCGATGGCGCTATGTCTGTTTCTGTATCATGTCCAACAGCTGCTATGGCTTTACTAATAACAGCTACTGTTGTTTGAGAAGAATCTATAGAGAGATGCAACATTTTGTTATCTAGGTCCCAAACAGCTGTTTGAACACCTCTTACAGCTAATGCTGCCTGCTCTATACGATTTTTACACATCCCACACTGCCCCTGTACCAGTAACATGGCGTGTTTCGTTGTCTCCTTTTTTTCCTCCACAGGAGGTGTTCTATTCATCATACTGCTCTTTCCCTCTAGCTGAGCAGCTACATCCACTACAAAGGTGCCATGGGTTACAATCTCCTCGCCCTCCTGTAATCCGTTCATCACTACATATTGACTGCCTAGAAACGGACCTAGCTCAATTTCTCGCAACTCGAACGTTGCCGACTGGGCAGATGTGTTTTTCACATATACGATCGATCGCTTGCCGGTCCACAGCACAGCCGATTGGGGTATGATAAGCTGCTCTTTATACCCCTTCAAAGCGGAGCGCACATAAGCCATGGCATACATCTCGGGCTTGATCGATTGGTCGGGAGTAACAATCTCCACGCGTACACGTGCCGTTCGGGTGGTTGCATTCATCACGGGGTCGATGAAGGAGATACGCCCTTTTATCTTTTTTCCTGGCATCGAATTAAGGGTAAAGATAAGCGGGTCTCCCTTTCTAAGGAAGGGTAAATCGGATGCATAGGCATCAAACTGCGCCCAGAGCTTAGACACATTAGCAATAGCAAAGAGCTTACTACCAGCCTGCACATAATCGCCTTGTGTAACATACTTTTGTAGTACCACACCGGTAGTATTGGAGCGGATGGCTAAGGTGGAAGAGATTTTACCCGTTTCCTCTATTTTTTTTATTTGAGGGGCTGTAAATTTCCAATTACGCAATTTCTCTCGGGCAGCTTCTACTAGTTGTGGTTGACTCTCCTTCATCTTTAGTGCCTCGAGTAGTTCTTTCTGTGCATTGACCAACGAGGGGGAATAAAGATGGGCTAATATCGTTCCTTTACGTACTTCCTGCCCCTCGTAACTAACATTCAACTGTTCAATACGCCCAGCTACATGTGTGGGCTGTGTTTGCAGTAAACGCTCATCGTATTGAATGGAGCCATACAGCTGTAACTCTTTTATGGCTGTTTGACGATGTACAACACTGGTTTCTACGTTAGAGAGTGCCATTGCTTCTTCCGAAAGAACTATTTCGTTTGGATCTAATACACCTATAGCGGTGCTGCTCTTTTTTACCGGAATAAGATCCATTCCACAAAGAGGACAACTCCCCGGCTCATCCATTCTTATCTGTGGATGCATCGAACAGGTCCAGATTGTTTTCTCCGCCTCGGTTGTTGTGTCATGAGAATGGATAGGTGCAATCTCTTTCTCAGACGAGGAGCTCCCAAAAAGGAACCATCCAATAACTAATCCAAATAGGATATAGAAAAGAGAGATATAAATGTTCTTAAGCTTATTTGTTTTCATGGGTTGTGTTTATTAAGGGCTGCTGGGATACTATTTTTTCTAAAGAAGCAACAATTGTATTGTAATGAGAAATAGCAGCTAATTGGTCAAATTGATAACGCAATAATTGCTTCTGAACCTCAATAATGGCAGATAAGGTGGTTTTTTCTGTGGCATATTCATCGAGCATTAATTGATACGTTGTATTGGCTAAAGTGGCTTGCTGTGCATAAAGATCTATACTTCTATCCGCATCCGACAGCTCATTTAGCAGCTCCATATATTGAGCCTCTAAACGAATCTGCAGCTCTTGGTATTGCTTAGAAGCCGCTTGCTCATTAAAACGTGTCTCGCGTTTCATGGCGTTATATTTAGAACGATAAAGTGGCAACGATATGGAGAGCATGGGCATAATCATGTTTTTACCATTCATGCTAGTAACAGGAATCACATCGCCCATACGTTTGTCTACCCAAGAATATTTAACGCCCAAGCCAAAGCTAGGATAACCCATTAATTGGTCGACACGCTGTTTGGCAGCATAGAAATTTTGTTGTGCCTTTTGTTGTTGTAATTGGGGGTTACGAAGAATTATGGAGTCCGGTCGAAGTAGTTCTCGTTATTCCATTTCTCACCGACGGCCCGCAGGAGCGCCTCGTTCTTCTCATCGGG
>JAQWAN010000200.1 GCA_028707655.1 Bacteroidaceae bacterium | reverse complement strand
GCTTTTTATCCACTTATAATACAATGACAGCCGAAACGATGGATGCGGTTATCTCTAATCTCTCGCGCTTTCATCTGAATGGTTTGCAATACCAAGACTGTCAATATAAACACCATAAGCCATTAGCAGGAACAGTGACTGACCCTGCTCTTTCTTGGAAAGATATTGCGAATAGAGAGGTCTCCAAAAGTACGGTAGATTCCTATCTGCTTATGGCACGTAAAAAGGGGATGAAATCTATTTTTTATGACCTTTGCTACGGGGCGTTGAGCGATGCTAAAGCGGATGGTGTGTCAGAAGAATGGTATCTCTATAAAGATAGATTGCACCAACAAAAAGACTTACACAATTTACCCAGCGATTATTTCTGGAGTGATATCTATCTGGTTAATCCAGCTAATGTGGAGTGGCAAGCCTATTTATCGCAACAGGTAGATGCGTTCTATCAGGTATATAACTTTGATGGTTTTCAGATAGATCAATTAGGCAATAGAGGACAGCTCTACGATTATCAGGGCAATGCTGTGGATATTAAGAGTGGCTATACTTCTTTTATAACTGCTATGAAAAAGGCACAACCTACCAAAAATCTGATTATGAATGCAGTGGCTGGCTATGGCCAAGAGGAGATAGCTAAAGGAGCCGTTGGCTTTTTCTATAATGAGGTATGGGGCGATACACCTAAATTTACGGATTTAGCGGAGATTATTGCAACCAATAAATCGTATAGAGCCGATTTGTCTACAGTATTTGCTGCTTACATGAATTATGATTTGGCTAATAATAGTGGTTATTTTAATACACCAGGTGTGTTATTAACCGATGCTGTTATTTTTGCTCTGGGCGCTTCTCACTTAGAACTGGGGGAGCATATGTTAGGAAAAGAATATTTCCCAAACGATAATCTAAAGATGGATGCTACGCTAAAGAACAGCTTAATCGCTTATTATGACTTTTTGGTGGCCTATCAAAACTTGTTACGAGAGGGAGGAAGCGTAGATCATAGCACTGTATCTTGTCGTAACAATAAGATGAGCTTATCTCCATGGCCTCCTAAAACTGGCGATGTTGCCTATTTGGCTAAGCGTGTTGAGAATCGATTGGTACTGCAATTTTTAAATTTTTCCGAAGCCTCCAATTTTGATTGGCGAGACTTAAATGGAACACAACCTGAACCTACAGTGGTACAAGAGGCTAGTCTGAAAATAACCACTACACAACCTGTAAGTAGGGTATGGATGGCTTCTCCAGATTATCATAAAGGTGTGGCAGAAGAACTTGATTTTGTTCAAAATGCTTCAGGTATAACCCTACTATATCCTAAAATGAAATATTGGGGTATGGTGGTAGTAGAATATAAATAAATGAGAAAAATTAGTTTAATAATGGCGATGTTCATGGTTTTAATAACTGTGACAGCCAAACCAGTAATAAAATGTGATTCGTATCATAGAGAGGGAAATACATATACATTTTTGGCTTCGGATCAATCTGCTCTTCAGATTACCCTGCTTAGCTCTTCTGTATTGAAAATAGCATTCTCGCCTACTGGACTTTT
This sequence comes from Bacteroidaceae bacterium, assembly GCA_028707655.1. GTDB lineage: Bacteria > Bacteroidota > Bacteroidia > Bacteroidales > Bacteroidaceae > JAQWAN01. The sequence goes on along the minus strand of JAQWAN010000200.1, from coordinate 2,435 downwards.
TGAGAGAAAAAATAAGTCGTTTGCTGTTATTCAGGAAAAGCTAGAAGAGATGGAAGCTATTGCCGTGAATGCGCAAGCAACTAGTTATGAATTAACTACGGCAGATATACGTATTCGTATTCAACGTAATCCGATGGCTGTTAAAATCTATGATAAATATCAGAAGTTATTATTTTCGGATGCCATAGAACAGCCTCGCATAGTAGAGGGAAGTGCTATTACGGAGTGTAAGTTGCTCCGTCGCGATGAACATTTCTTTGGCTTAGGCGAGAAATCGGGTGGCTTAGATAGACGAGGACATACCTATAAGATGTGGAATAGTGATAAGCCTTGTTACAGTGTAACAGAAGACCCTCTATACAAGAGTATTCCTTTCTTTATGAGTAATTATCACTATGGTATATTTCTGGATAACACCTATAAAACCCGTTTTGATTTTGGTGTAAAGTCTGATAGCTATTATACGTTTACAACACCAAAGGGCGCAATGGTTTATTATTTTATGTATGGTAAAGATTATAAGCAGATTATTGCACAGTATATTGCCTTAACCGGAAAACCCATTATGCCCCCCAAATGGGCACTTGGTTTTGCACAATGTAGAGGATTACTAACCTCCGAGAAGCTCACCATGGAGATTGCTGAGGGGTATAGAAAACGAAAGATACCTTGTGATATTATTTATCAAGATATTGGTTGGACACAGAATTTACAAGATTTTAAGTGGAGAAAGGGTAATTATACCGACCCAGTTAGGATGTTAAAACAGTTGCGAGCAGATGGCTTTAAGGTAGTGGTTTCTCAAGACCCTGTTGTCTCTCAAGCCAACAAACCACAATGGGAAGAGGCCGACCGGTTGGGTTATTTTGTTACGGACAGCACCACCTCGAAGAGCTACGATATGCCATGGCCTTGGGGCGGTAATTGTGGTGTGGTCGATTTTACAAATCCAGCTGTGGCTAATTGGTGGGGTAAACTACAACAACAACCTATTGACGATGGGATTGCCGGTTTTTGGACCGATATGGGAGAACCAGCTTGGAGTAACGAAGAGGAAACAGAGCGCTTAGTGATGCGCCATCATCTAGGTATGCACGATGAGATGCATAATGTGTTTGGATTAACATGGGATAAAGTGGTAAAGGAGCAATTTGAAAAACGTAATCCTAATCGTCGTGTTTTCCAGATGACACGTTCGGCCTTTGCTGGTCTACAGCGGTATAGCTTTGCATGGACGGGAGATAGTGGTAACGGTAGTGATGTGCTAAAGGGATGGTCGCAGTTTGCCAACCAAATACCCATCATCCTCTCTTCTGGCTTAGGGGGTATACCCTTTATCACTTGTGATATCACAGGCTATTGTGGAGATATAACCAATTATGAAGCAATGAGCGAACTGTTTGTACGCTGGATGCAGTTTGGCATTTTTAATCCCTTAAGTCGCCTCCATCACGAAGGTAATAATGCAGTGGAGCCTTGGCTCTTTGGTGCACCAGCAGAGAAAATAGTGACCGATGCTATTCGTCTGAAATATAAATGTATGCCTTATCTCTATAGTTATGCCTATGTGGCCCATAGAGACGGGTTACCTATTATGCGACCACTGTTTTTAGAATATCCAGATGACCAGGAGACTTATACTATTGACCATCAGTTTTTGTGGGGCAAGGAGTTCTTAGTTGCTCCTGTGGTAAAAAAGAATGCTCGAGAAAAGAGGGTCTATTTCCCTATGGGGCAATGGATTGATTACGAAGATAAACAAACTGTTTATCAGGGGGAGCAGTGGTATACGGTTAAAGCACCTTTGCATAAGATTCCTCTATTCGTAAAAAAAGGAAGCATTATTCCCACTATGCCTGTAATGAACTATGTGGAAGAACGAACCGATTATCCTATCACATTTGAACTTTTCCCTGCTAATGTGGGAGAGGTTGCTTCTTTTCAACTCTACGAGGATGATGGACTTTCTTTGCAATATTTGAAGGGCGATTGCTTACAAACAAACATCACCTGTCGTTCTACCGCGGGTGGCTATTCTATCTTATTAGCAAAAAGCAACAACCATTACAAACAAACAAAACGGATGTACTGCTTGCGTGCTTATTTAGCGAAGAAACCGCATAGCATAAAAACAGGAGATGGCGTGAAGATAAAACGGGTCAGCCCAAAGAAAATGCAAGTTGCCGTAAAGGAGAAAAAAGAGCAGCTGGTTTGGTGTTGGGACAAGGATACAAAAACATGTACTATTGTGTTTCCAAACACGCAGACGAAGAATGCAATTACGATCTATAAATAATTTTTTATGAAGAAATACCCGTTGGCGGAATTAATTCACTAAAAAATGTCAGGAAATAAGTTGTGCATATCATTGATTATTAGTATTTTAATGGTGATCAAACTATTAATATACAGCTCAATTATGCACAACTTATATG
>JAQWAN010000015.1 GCA_028707655.1 Bacteroidaceae bacterium | reverse complement strand
AATTACTCAAGAAGGTAGCATCGTAAGTGCCATTGGGGCTATACAGAGAGAAGGCTTGTAGCACACTAGTCTGTCGCTTCATGGTGGTCACACCAATCTGATTAACCTCAGCAGGCAACATACCTGTAGCTCTAGCTACACGGTTTTGCACATTCACCGCTGCCATATCTGCATTTGTTCCCTGTTTAAAGAAAACAGAGATAGAAGCTGTTCCTGAATTTGTTGCAGAAGATTGGATATAAATCATATCTTCTACACCATTGATGGCCTGTTCTAGTGGTACAATCACACTGTTTTGCACCGCTTCTGCACTTGCTCCTGGATAGGAGGCAGAAACCATGATGGTTGGAGGTGCAATATTGGGGTATTGTTCAACAGGAAGCGTAAATAAACTTATGAATCCTAATAGGACAATAAAAATTGAAATGACCGATGCAAAGATGGGTCTATCAATAAAGAATTTTACATTCATCTTTTTTCCTTTTTAATGTTTAGCAGATTTTGAAACCTGTTTTGTTTGGATAGGCATGTCATTACGTAACATGGCAGTACCCTCGGTTACAATAACATCGCCTACTTTTAATCCATTTGTCACGATATATTCTTTTCCATTGTTAATAGGGTCTACTGTTAACATCGCAGAAACAGCTTTGCCATCTACCACCTTAAATGCATATATTTTATCTTGCAATTCGAAAGTTGCATTTTGATCTATTACAATACAATTAGCACGTTGATAAGGCACAATCACACGTCCTGTACCACCGCTCAATAGGATATGTTTCTCGTTAGGGAAAACTGCACGAACAGAAACCGAACCAGTAGCAGCATCAATCACACCACTGATAGCCTCAATATGTCCCTCTTCTTCATACAAAGACCCATCAATAAGTTGTAGTTTTACAGGAGGCATGCTTTTTAAGGCCTCTTTTATAGAACCATATTGACGTGTTAGGGTTAACATCTCTCGTTCAGACATAGAAAAATAAACATACATGGCTGAATTGTCGGATACTGTTGTTAGAGGTGTAGTCATAGAAGGACCAACCAATGTTCCTACACGGAAAGGGATAGCACCAACAACACCATCCGAAGAACTCTTTACTAACGAGTAAGATAGATTATTCTTCGCATTTACAGCAACTGCTTCCGCTTGTGCTAATTGCGCCTTAGCAGTAAGTAACGCATTTTTAGCCATGGTTAAATCGTAGGAAGAAACAACTTTTTTCTCGAATAAGATTTTCGTACTATTAAAGCTCAACTGAGCAGTAGATACAGCCGCTTTTGCAACCTCTACACTAGCCGCTGCTGTACGCAAAGCTGCTTTATAAGGCACTTGGTCTATAATAAAAAGCGATTGTCCCTTTTTCACTTCTTGACCTTCTGACACACATACTTTTGTGATAGCTCCTGACACTTGAGGTATGATTCTTACATCTTGTCTACCGCTAATGGAAGCTCCAAAAAAGTCTTGTAGTGTACGGTCGGATGTTTCTACTGTGGTAACCGTAAACACATTGGGTTGAGCCTGTTGGGCGGGCTTACTACATGCTGCAATAGTAACAATAGCCAACAAAGCTATTAATAAATTAGTAGAAAACGTGATTCTACTAAAAATCGATTCCTTAAAACTTACATTCATACAATTATTTTTAATCTGTTAATATAAAACTATTAGAATAACATTCTAGATTTTCTGCAAAGATAGAGATTTATTGGAAGACACAGATTGCCAATCTTGCTAAAAACAAAAAGCCCCATAGTAACTATGGGGCTTTTTTGTTTTTTTAATATTTCTACCTTTCACTCCACACTACACGCTTGATATAATCTGTATAAGACAGAATTATACGTATAACTTTGTCAGCTACATTAGGCATAGAATAATCCGCAACTGGGCGGAAATTACGGTGCTCTAAATCTTGATTTTGCAATTCAGCTAACCCCTGCATGATACGCTCTGGGTTTAAACCTACCATCATCACACTGGCTTCTTCCATTGCCTCAGGACGCTCATGTGCATCTCTAATGTTTAGCGCACGGAAATTTAGTATCGACGATTCCTCACTGATGGTACCACTATCCGAAAGAACGGCATTGGCATTCATCTGTAAATGGTTATAATCGCTCAAACTCATAGGTTTCATCAAACGTACTAAAGCATGAAAAGTAACTCCCTTTTTTTCTATCATCTTACGTGTTCTAGGATGACAGGATACAATAACCGGATAGCCATAGGTCTCTGCAACTGTATTTAAAACAGTTACTAGGTTTAAGAAATGTGCCTCGTCGGCTATATTCTCTTCGCGATGAGCAGATACCACAAAATACTTTCCTTTTTCTAGTTCTAGTTGCGACAAGATAGTAGATGCCTCAATTTTAGGAAGATATTGGTGAAGCACCTCATACATAGGACTGCCGGTTTTAATAATACGGTCGGCAGGTAAGCCTTCTCGTAGTAAGTATTCGCGAGCAATACTGCTATAGGTCATGTTGATATCACTAATATGGTCTACAATCTTACGATTGCTCTCTTCTGGCACACGTTGATCAAAGCAACGGTTACCAGCTTCCATATGGAAGATAGGTATATGTCTTTTTTTGGCAGCAATAGCACATAAACAAGAGTTGGTATCGCCCAACACTAAGAAAGCATCGGGTGCTGCTTCTGCTAATATAGGATCTATATTGATGAGGATCTGTCCAGCTGTACTGGTAGCATTTTGACCGGCTGCATTTAAGAAATAATCGGGTTTGCGCAAGCCTAAGTCTTCAAAAAAGACCTCATTTAATTCGTAATCGTAATTCTGTCCGGTGTGGACTAGAATATGTTCAATAGCTGGACTAGCATCTAATTTTTGCAAGACACAAGCCAAACGAATAATCTCAGGGCGGGTACCCACCACGGATAATACTTTTAATTTTTTCATCTTATAAATAGTGTCAAGTAGGTTTATTTGCCCTCTAGATTCAAATCATCGCGGATAAAATCTAACTTCAACAACAGCTCCTTCATACCAGCAATGTCTAATCGAGCAGTGTTATGCGAATGGTAATCTTCTACAGTAGCTACTTTCTCATCTCCTTCTACAAAGAACTTATCATAGTTTAGGTCGCGTTGGTCGCAAGGGATACGATAATAATCGCCCATGTCTATGGCCTTGGCCATCTCCTCGCGGGTTACTAAGGTTTCATATAATTTCTCACCATGACGTGTCCCAATCACTTTTACCTCATTGTTCAAATGGTAGAGTTCTTTCAATGACTCAGCCAGCACACTCAACGTAGCAGCTGGCGCTTTTTGTACAAAAAGGTCACCATTATGTCCGTTTTGGAAAGCATAGAGTACTAGATCGACTGCATTGTCTAATGTCATCATAAAACGACTCATATTAGGGTCGGTAATAGTTATTGAATGGCCCTCTTTCATCTGTTCTACCCACAAAGGGATAACCGATCCACGACTAGCCATCACATTACCATAGCGTGTACAACAGATGGTTGTTTCGCCCGTTTCTCCTAATTGTCTACCTTTTGCTGTAGCTACTTTTTCCATTAGTGCTTTACTAATACCCATAGCATTGATGGGATAAGCTGCCTTATCTGTAGAAAGAACCACTACATTTTTAACGCCAAACTGAATAGCAGAGTCGAGCACATTTTCAGTACCTAACACATTTGTACGAACAGCTTGCGTTGGGAAAAACTCACAAGAAGGAACTTGCTTTAAAGCTGCTGCATGAAAAATATAATCTACACCTCTCATTACACCATCTACTGATCGCTTATCGCGTACATCTCCAATGTAAAATTTCACCTTTGGATTTTGCAAACGATGGCGCATATCATCCTGCTTCTTTTCATCACGACTAAAGATGCGGATTTCTTTGATATCCGAATCTAAGAATCTCTTTAATACAGCATTACCAAAAGAACCAGTTCCTCCGGTGATTAGTAAAGTCTTATCCTTAAAAATTGACATAGCAATAGTTTTTTTTGTTTTTTTCTTGAAACTGTACAAAAGTAATAAAAAAATAAGAGATTGGAATGTTTCCAACAAAACATTTGATTAGAAAAGATATAACTTATTTATATTTTTTTACAACTATAAAAAAGAACGAATACATAGATAAAATGGAGTCCTTTAACCAAGTTGTTTTTTTGCACAAAAAAAGGAGATAAACATTGTTTATCTCCTTTTCAATAGATTTATTGCATCTATCTTATTCTTTTTGCGAATCTTCAGATCCTGTAGCAGGCTGTTGTGTATTGTTATCTGCTGGTGCTGCAAATGGAGCAGCTTGGTTCAATGGATTTGCATTCTCTTCTTGAAGTGCTTTCTGTTCAATCGTCGAAACAGTTTGAGCTACACCATTATGATGCACATACGAAGCAGCTACACTTAATACAACCATAGCAGCAGCTAAGCCCCATGTTGCTTTTTCAATAAAGTCTGTTGTTTTGCGCACACCCATTATATTGTTGGATGATGAGAAACCTGCTGATAGTCCACCACCTTTTGAGTTTTGAATTAAAACGATAAAACACATTAGGATGGCCACAATGGTTACAATAACAATTAATAATACATAAGGTAAACTCATTTTCTTATTTCGATTTAGTGTTAATAATCAATTTTTCTAGGAATCTAATCTGGTCTGCAAAGTAAGCACTTTTTTTTGGATATTTCAAACATAATTTTTTAAATATCTCTATAGCACGTGAATATTTTTCTTGTCTAATATAAATTTTAGCTAATGTCTCTGTAAAACACTCCTCTTCTTCAAAATTATTGGCCGTAAGCTCTTCGAGATACGTCGATTTATCGGCTTCTTGCGCAGACAAAGATTCTGGAGAGGAATCGAGTGTAAAGGTAGGAGAGGAGTCAATAAATTTATCGATCAATTCATGACCATTCAGTTGCGATGTATCCTGCTCAGCTGGTTCTGGTGAAGCAGATACAGACGTAGCTGTTGTAGAGGCTGTTGCCTCTTCCACTACAGGTGATGTCTCCTGCTCTGAGCCATTTATAGAACAGTTTTCCTCCTTCTTTGGTGCATCCTCCGCTTTAACCATATAGGCCGTATAGTCTGAAACAGCATCAAATTCGAGCCAATCTTTTCGTTGCTCAGGTTGTGTAGCCAAAAAAGAATCAATCAGTTGCAGGGAGCGGTCGAGCATAGGAGCCGATTGCTGTTCAGCGGTTTCTTCTGCTGCTGCCTCCTCTGGCAATAATACCTCTGTTAAGGGAGCTAACACATCCCCATGTATCAGATTAAACAAAATACGGCGGTCTACAATATATAAAGTAGCTTTTCGTAGTTCAGCCCCAAACGAGGGGTCGCGTACGCCAAACAAGTTTTGCAGAAACAATAAACGCGCAGTATGAAAAAAGGGATAACGAGCCAACACACTTCTTAATGCATTGAGTGACTCCCCATCGAGCTGAGAGGGATGGATTATCCATTGATCGATTAATTCTGTTGTTAACATATTACCAGTTCGCTACGGTAGCATTAAAGATTTGCTCTACTATTTCTTTCACCATCTCCTCAATCAAACCATCTTGAACGGATGTCAGCTGCAAGGAGGAATCATAATTTCTAAAAGCGGAGAACTGCTGTTCAAAATCTTCTTCGTGATTTGTATTATTGACAAACCGAACATTTACAGTTACCTTAAGCTGGGTCTCCGATGAATAACCATCCGATTTAACAGCTTGATTTAGCTGTTGATAGTTGGTTATCTCTCCGGAGATAATCATATCTCCACCATTCTTGACCTGCGATAGTCTGGTTTGTGCAGCATATATATCTTTTAGCTTCTCATTAAAGGTGGTTCCTAAGGGCGAATAATTATACATCGACTTTAAGGGGAAATAATCGATTTGGATGGTACTTACTTTAGTATAATCTATAGAAGCGCCATTAAACTTATAAGATATAGCACAGCTGCTTACCACTAAAAGAGTAAGTAAAGCTAGCAAAAATCTAGGACATTGTTTTATCCAATCCATATTCTTTTATTTTACGATAAAGTGTTCGTTCTGATATATTTAGATCATTGGCCGCTTGTTTACGCTTTCCATGATGTTTAGTAAGTGCTCTGCAAATCATCTCTTTTTCTACCTCATCTAAAGCGAGCGATTCTTCTACATACTCTGCTGCTTCTTGATAATGCTCCTCCTCTTTTGCGGAAGAGAGAAGAATGGTTTTGGAGGAATGTGCCACCTCTTTCGATTCCGATGCATGTTCATGTGTATTACCGTCGTGCACCATCTTCTTTAAATCGGCCACTTCTCTACTCATCGACAACATATCTCTACGCATGTCAAACAAAACTTGATAGAGAATCTCTCGTTCACTCTCAAAGGTCTTGTTCGAGGATGAGCCACTAGCTCTTAACGCAGGTAGATGACTCTCCTCATTAGTAGGCAAGTAACGCTCTAAAACAGCGGGGGTAACCTCTCTCTCCTCCTCTATAATGGATATTTGTTCGGTTATATTTTTTAGTTGGCGCACATTTCCTGGCCAAGAATATTTGACAAGCTGCTGTTTGGCTTCTTCGGTTAACTGAATGGTAGGCATCCGATAACGTTGCGCAAAATCTGTCGCAAATTTTCGAAACAGCAAAATAATATCCGACGAACGGTCGCGCAAAGGTGGTACAGTAATAGGCACTGTGTTTAAACGATAAAACAGATCTTCCCTAAATCGACCATCTGCTATTGCACTGTTTAATTTAGCATTAGTAGCTGCCACAATACGTACATCCGTACGATGTACCGTAGAGGAGCCAACCTTAATAAATTCGCCTGCTTCTAACACACGGAGCAACCGAGCCTGGGTAGAAAGCGGCAACTCGCCTACTTCATCTAGAAAAATGGTTCCTCCATTTGCTTGTTCAAAATAACCTTTTCGTTCATTTATGGCACCGGTAAAGGCCCCTTTTTCATGACCAAAGAGTTCGGAGTCTATGGTTCCCTCGGGAATAGCCCCACAGTTTACAGGGATATATTGTCCATGTTTCCGAGTACTAAATTTGTGTATTATCTTTGGAAAGCTCTCTTTTCCTACTCCACTCTCTCCAGTGATGAGTACAGAAAGATCCGTAGAAGCAACTTGCATGGCCACATCAAGAGCACGCAAAAGTTGTTCATTATTTCCAATAATTTCGAATTGTTGCTTGACTTGTTGAATTATTTTCTTATCCATTTTATATCTCTATAGACTGACAAAACTACATAAAAAAACAATAAATCTACCATTTTTGGCAGATTTATTGCAAAAAAAAGCTGCCTAAGCAGGCAGCTTTTTTTAAATAGCATTAAAATTAGTCTACTTCTTGGTCGGCTTCATAACCACCCATTCTTCTAATTTCATTTTTAAGCATTGCAAACTGTTCGAATAAATCGTGCACTGGTTTATGTTCTAAATCGTGCATTGGGCTCTTCAAATAGAAAGATAACCAAGTTTGAATACCACTCTTACCTGCACGCTTAGCTAAATCAGACAATAGCACAAGGTCAAGCAATAAAGGAGCAGCCAAAATAGAATCTTTACATAAGAAATCTACTTTGATTTGCATATGATAATTCATCCAACCAAAGATATCTAAATTGTCCCAACCCTCTTTGTCATCATTGCGAGGTGGGTAGTAATTGATACGTACTTTGTGGTAAATATCTCCATATAGCTCTGGGTATTCTTTACCATCTAAGATAGTTTCAATAACAGATAGTTTACTTACCTCTTTTGTCTTGAAGTTCTCTGGATCGTCTAGTACTTCGCCATCACGGTTTCCAAGAATGTTAGTAGAGAACCAACCATTCAATCCAAGCATACGTGTTTTAAGAGCTGGTGCTAATACCGTTTTCATCATGGTTTGACCCGTTTTGAAATCTTTACCTGATATTGGTGCATTCATCTTCTTAGAGAATTCCCACATAGCTGGCATATCTACACAAAGGTTAGGTGCACCCATGATAAATGGACAACCCTCTGCAATGGCAGCATAAGCATAACACATACTTGGAGCAATGTTAGTTGTATCATCCTCTTTCATTGCTTTTTCTAAAGAAGCAAGATCCATATGTGCTTCCTTACTTAAAGGAACATAGATTTCTGTACTAGCAGCCCAAATAACAACAATACGATCGCAGTTGTTTTCCTCTTTAAATCGACGAATATCTTCGCGTACTTCTGCTGCTAACTCCCAACGAGTAGCTTGTTTTTTAACATGTGTTCCGTTTAAACGTTTCACAAAACGATGATCAAAAACAGCTGGCATAGGTTTGATAGCTTCTAGTTCCTCTCTAACAGGATTAATATCCTTTTCTTTTAGAACTTCTGCATGAATAGCAGATTCATAAGCTGTATCAGGGAAAATATCCCATCCACCAAAAACGATATCATCTAATTGTGCTAAAGGAACAACTTCACCAAATTTTTTGAATTGTTTTTGATCTCCTTTACCTACTCTAAGAGTAGCCAACTGTGTTAAAGAACCAACAGGTGTAGACAATCCTTTACGAGACATAAGTGTACCTACCATAAAAGTTGAAGTTACAGCTCCCATGCCAATACACAACACACCCAGCTTACCGTTTGCTGGTGCTACATTTATTTTTTCCATTACTTATTTTGTTATTAAATTGCTAGTTGCAATTAAATTATTGTTTGTTTTCTATATTTGTCAAAAAACGAAAGAGATCTGTCAACCGACTAATCGTTATATCAGGAGCTAATAACTCCTCTTTAGAGCTTTCCTTCCATTCCACACCTTTAATCCAAGCAGTTGTACACCCTAACGATTTTGCCGGTAAAATATCTTTTGTTATTGAATCGCCAACGACCAAAACACGATCAGCCGGAAGGTCAAGCGCCTCAACCCCCAATTGAAAAATAGCAGGGTCGGGTTTTTTAACTCCCACAACAGCAGATTCTATTATTTTATCGAAGTAGCAAAGTAAATGAAAATTTTTCAAAACTGAACCTATGTTTCCATAAAAATTTGACACAAGGACAAGTTTATACATCTTTGAAAGTTTATTTAGCACTTCTTTTGATTCTAGAATCACTTTTCGGGTTGTCTGAAAAGCTCTTTCTGCTATTTTTCTGTCATATTGTAAGACATCCTCACTACGCACATGATGGTGTAAATAGAGATAAGTAAGTTGCAAATGAACTTTTATAAATAGAAGATCACTGAAATCATCGGAGGGACTAATAAAAGGAGAGTGTGCTAAAGCTCGTTCGCCAAAGACATAAGCTTCTCTAAAGGCCAAACGAGTAATGGGAACCTTTTCTGCTTGATAGCATCTCCATAACACTTCCGACCAATGGTCACCTCTTGTATCAAGTGTACCACCGTAGTCAAATATAATACCTTTTATTTCTTTTCCGTTTAACATATCATCTATATAAGTGTAACACTCTTTTACTTTTTCTTAAGGGGCTTGATTTTATCTTTGGAGGAATTACCAACTTTCATCAATAGAATACCTATAATAATCCATACCAGTTCACGTATACGTGTTATTAATCCCATATAAACACCAAAAGCGCTTTGAATGGCTAATCCGCCTGTTGATATAGCAAATCCACCCTCTCTAGCACCCAATTGCATAGGAGAAAAGAAAAATAAATTTGCAAACAATGAGGTAAAAGCTAGTATAAGTATACAGTCAACAAAACTAACATTGGTAGTTAATACCGATAAGATAAAAAACACCTCTAAACAGCCCACTATACGAGAACTAAACTCTAAGAAGAGCGAAGTGATAAAGGTTGATTTATTTTGTTTATGTAGATCGGCTATTTGCTCATCCACATTTTGTAAGTCGGCTTCATGTTTCGAATAGAAACGGATGGACCATTTTTTGAGAAAAGGTATTTTACAACAAATCTTTAATGTTTTTACCGCCATTCCAGAACGATAGCCTTTCATAAAAAAGTAAATGGCTAATAAACAGAAGGCACCCACTAAGGCTAATAGTCCACCCATAAACAGGTTGAGTGGCACAAATACAATATAAAGACAGATAGAAAAAAGCCAAAAGCAAAAATGGGAAAAGATATGTGTCATCACATAGAGTATCACAGAAGAGGTGGCGCGACTAACACCAACATAGGGCGTTAATTCCATAATACGGTAAGGTTCTCCACCCATTAGTCCAACGGGAGTAGCATAGTTTAAAGCAAAGCCAGTGATGGTTAACTTATACACACGCCAAAAGGAAACTTCGCATTTTTTACGACCGTTTTTGATAATCAGATACCAAGACAAAGCATTTAACAAATAGATAAAGACCCACAATAATAAGACTGCAGGGAACCATCCACTTGCTTTTTTTACATTTTCCCATAGCATATGATAATCCATCTCAAATGAAAAGAGCATGGCTACAATAACAACTACACCAAATACTAAAAAGATATTACGGTATCTATTTTTCATCCGTTTGTTGCATTAATTGTTGATAAAAAGTACGCGAAATGGTTTCGTGACTATAGCGCATATAGAACAAAAGAACATTTAATATCGTTAGTTCAAAAACGAAATAAAGCCAAGGCATGTCAATAAGTACGCTAATAAACAGTGCTATGGAGCGTGTGTTAAACGATAATATATTGGTGTATTTCATGAGTGGTCTACTTTTCTCACAAAACGCATCTCTTAATTTTTTAGGAATAGCTTCACCATATTTATGGTGCAATAGATGAATAAATTTTTGAAAAGAGGGAGACATGTTTTCTTGACTACGCGTATATCTGCTATAGGAGTAGAGGAAAATTTTCCACCAGAAGTTGTGTTTCCAAGGTAAGGATAAATAAATGGCATATTGCTGATCTGAGTTATCTAGTTCGCTACCGCTCTTTCCTTTCAAAAAGAAGAGGTGAACATTACGATAATAATCGGCTAACGAACTTTGTCTGCTATGAAAAATAAGGCCGGAAACAGCTCCCAAGGCCCAAATCCATAGGCCCCAGACAGGGAACATACGCATACAAAGCGCAACATAAATAGAAAAGAACCAAATGTCGCCAGCAAAGCCATCTAAGATGCGCCCCCACTGTGTTTTTTTGCCAGTCATACGGGCCAACTGACCATCTGCGCTATCGTATGAGTTAGCCCATATTAATAGGAAAACGCCAGCAACATTGAGCCAAAAGTTTGGAAAATAGAAACATACAGCAGCAGCTATACCTATAAAGATAGAGGCTATTGTCACTACATTGGGATGTATATTAAAGGAATCAAAAAAGAGTGCCCAACGATAACCTACTGGTCGATAAAAATGAATATCAATAAACTCTTCTGTATCCATTGATTTCAACGTATCATTCAGACTTTTTTGTTTTATATTTTTTACCATATTTCTTCTATAAGGACTCTAAAAATTATACTAAAAAGCAACAATCTCTGAGAATCCTTTACAGAAAAGAATTGCTTATCTTTTTTGAAAATAAAAGCCGTTACACTTTTAAAGCGGCAGCTATCTTGTTTCTACTATATTTCTTGCTCACGCGCTGTTGAATACATTGCGCAATATAACGACCAGCCTCTTCTCTACAACGAGCAAAGCTGGGCCAATCATTAAAATCGATAATTGATAATGAGCCATCAGGACGAACCACACAATCGCCGCCATATATTGGAACAGATAAAACATCGGCAGCTAAATCGCATTGACGATGTAGTTCTTCAGATGAAAAAGCAAATTCCTTAGCTATTCCATTGATCTCTTCCCAGCCAAATTTGCTGTGGTTGCGTATTGAGGGATAAAACCAATAGAAATAGCCTGTTTCTTGTACGCCATAAAACTTCACTAAATCGCCTTCCATATGTTGATTGATAACAACTGAATCGATACCACGTTTTTTAAAGTGTAGCAGCAGGTCTTGCGCCTCATCTGTATTGCGTATGTAACTGACATCTTCTTTGATTAAGGCATGAGAATCCCCTCGTTTAAACCAACAAGGATAAACAATTTCGGATAAGTCTACATCTTCTATCGCATAAATCCAAGTAGGAGGATGTGGTATGCTTGCCGCTAACAGCAGTTCTGTCATGGGTTTACGAACACAGTTATGAATGCCAAAAGTGGAATTTATCACTAATGCACCCTTCAGCTCTAGTTCTTGCAGATACGTTAGCGTTGACTTAGCACGTGCCATGGTGAAAATAACATCTGCGGTGCGCTGCTCTTTTACCACCTCTTTTTCTGTACAGGTACTAACCTCATAGCCCTGTTCTTTTAGAACAGCCACCACTTCTCTAAAAATAGCCTCGTCATTGCCGATATGATTAGGCGAATAACAAGTGCCACGACTAACGCCTAACAAAGTAAAATCTTGCATCATTTACGAGCTGTTTTTTTATTCAAAAATTGTTCTGCTTTCACTATATCTTCTATATGGTCTACATCAATGATTTTAGAAAAAGGATAGGCTTGTATAAACAACCCATCTTCTATTAAAGCACGTTGATAATTACGCATACGAGAACGCCCCTCAGCAATACATCTATCTAAGACGTCTAATGCTTTATCATTTAAGCAATACACGCCTCCTGAAATAAATTTATCGCCTTCGTTTGCACTATCGTTAAAGGAGCAAACTCTATTGGTTGCATCGGTAGAAACATAAAGTGGCTTTTCATCGTCTATATAATCGGTTACAGCAAACAACCCATCGGCTTTTGTTGTAGCAAAGTTTGTTATATAATGACTAAATTCCTCCTCATCAAAAATGGTATCTACTGTGGTTAAACAAAATTTACCACCTCTTAAATAGGGGGAAATAACAGAGAAACTGTGCATGGAGCTTGGTGTTGTTTGCACAACCAACTGTAGTGGATAATGAACCGCTAACAAAT
This sequence comes from Bacteroidaceae bacterium, assembly GCA_028707655.1. Classification (GTDB taxonomy): domain Bacteria; phylum Bacteroidota; class Bacteroidia; order Bacteroidales; family Bacteroidaceae; genus JAQWAN01. Next base: position 3,921 of record JAQWAN010000015.1, on the reverse strand, counting down.
CGAGATGTTCTTTTAGTTCCACACTTTCGCTATTAATAATAATAACGATTCGCTCAGCATCACAACGCATAAAGAGTTCTATGAGGCGATCAATCATAGGTTTACCCTGAAGTAAAGTCAAAGGTTTAGGTAAAGTAGCTCCCTCTTGTTGTAAACGGGAGCCTTCACCTGCAGCAATAATAGCAAAATTCATATTAATCGTTATTGTCTGTTTCAGTTAATTTTAATTTATCACTGTCATCTCGCTTCTCGTGATATTGTTTTCTTAGCGGATTACGGTGAATCTCTTTTTCTATTTTTCGGTTACGGAAGACATCTAAAGCTACATAAATGGCTTGTCTAAAGGAGTTCTCAGAAGCAAGACCTTTACCTGCTATATCATAGGCTGTACCATGAGCAGGTGACGTTCTTACAAGTGGTAATCCAGCAGTAAAGTTCACGCCATTGTCCATTGCCAGGGCTTTAAACGGAGCTAATCCTTGATCGTGATACATAGCTAAAACACCATCAAACAATCTATAATTGCCCGATCCCATAAACCCGTCGGCAGAATATGGGCCAAAGCATAAAATGCCTTTTTCCTTCATCTCATCTAAGGCTGGGAGGATAACCTCTTTCTCTTCCGTACCAATAAGTCCATCGTCTCCTGCATGTGGATTCAAAGAGAGCACTGCAATACGAGGAGCATCGATACCAAAATCATATTTTAAGGAGCGATTAAACAACATTAATTTATCCTTAATAAGTGTCGTTGTTATAGTAGATGCTACTTTTGCTATGGGCAAATGATTGGTTACTAATGCTACACGAAGTTGATCGTTTAACAATAGCATCAAAGCTTTTTTATCGTTGCCTATACGTTGTTCAATATACTCCGTATGACCAGCAAAATCAAATTGTTCTGAATGGATTGTATTCTTATTGATTGGAGCGGTTACCAAGACGTCAAATAAATGCGCTTGATAATCGACCATAGCACGCTCTAAGGCCTGAAAAGCAGCCTTTCCTGCTTCACGCGTTGGCTGTGAGAGTTCAACTTTCACCTCATCATCCACACAGTTAATGATATTTACTCGTCCCTCTTCAGCCTCTTTGGCGGTGTTTATTATGGAAAAATTCGTGGTTAAGTTTAGCGCTTTTCTGTGATAGGTTGCCACTTTTGGCGAACCATAGATTATGGGTGTACAAAGCTCTAGCATCCCTGGGTCGGAGAATGTTTTTAAAATAACTTCATAACCTACACCATTAACATCACCATGTGTGATGCCAACTCTTATTTTTGTTAAAGATTCCATACAAAGTGGATAATTTAAATTATTTACTTGTTTCTTTTGCTACTCCTACAATAGGAATTTCCTGAATTGTAGCTATTTGTGGAATAGATAAAGAATATAAAGATGCTTCCATCATCCTCATTATATTTCGTTTGAGTCGACTAGGTGAGTACACAAAGCCCTCTACCACTACAACACGTCCATTGGCCTCATCTACAACGGCATGTGACACAAAGGGACCACCCATCATATCATTTTTAATATACCACAAGCCTCGAACCTCTTGCATATAGGTGCCATTAACACTAACATTTCGCATATCTACCATCAAGGAATCTGTAGCCATATACATACCAGCACGAGCACCTGGCACATTTACCTTCATCACAGAATCGCGCTTATGTATAAAATAATCTAGTGTAAACGTGTCTGTATCTCTGTAGGGATAGGTATACATCACAAAGTTTAAATCGGCTGTTGCTTTATTGGTAGAAGCCCAATAGAAATTTTTTCCTTTTTTAGCTGCTTCCCCCTGTAGTTCGCGTGGCATCCAAATGGAACAGCCAAACATATCTTGTATATCTGCAGCTATTACATTATTGTGCTCCTCCTTTAGAAGAGAGAGCTGACGGTTAAATTCTGATTTTACAAAATAGTCTATAATGGTTTTTCCATTCTTACTCACAAAATCAGCAAAAGATGCCTGGTCGTGCGCTTGAATGGTTAAGATGTTTTGAGGAGAAGCATGTGCATCTCGCTGACCTTTCATCTTTGGTGCGGAATAAATATCTTGAATATCTACAACGATTATATTACGAAACAATTTCAAAATAGTATCGTAATCACGATTTGCAACATGTGATATTCTAAACATACGCTCTGCCTGTGGAAGACCTGGTACATCCGTATCTAACACATTAAACAAAGCACGACCTGCTGGATTTTTCCATACATCTGGCTGAACAACAACTAAAACCTCGTATGGACGACCACTAGATGTAGGTGTAAAAAGAGTTGGACCTTTTTTACACGATGCAACTGTTAACAACAAAAGAGCTGTACAAGCATAAAGCATTAAACGTTTCATTTCTGTATTGTTTTATTTTTTGTTATTCTGTTTATTCTCTTTCTCTGCTGTAGAAAGCATGCCACATGCAGCAAAAATATCTTCACCACGAGAAGAACGAATAGTAGAAAAAATACCATGTTTAGTTAAATAATCACGAAAAGCTGTCATTGTTGCTGCGTCTGCTCCCTCTAAAGCAACATTTGGAATAGCATGAAAACGAATTAGATTTACTCTACAGGTTATACCACGCAAGAGTTTTACTAATTCTTTAGCATAAACTAAAGAGTCATTCACTCCTTTGAAAACAATATATTCAAAAGATAAACGACGCTGTTTACTAAAATCGTATGAACGCAACTCCTCTATAATCTCTACAATTGGATAAGCATGCTCTGCGGGCATTAACTCTCGGCGTTGACGAGGAATTGGAGTATGTAAGCTTACGGCTAGATGACATTCGCTCTCCTCTAAGAAACGTTTTAACCCTTTCTTAGCTCCTATGGTAGAAACAGTTATGCGTTTAGGGCTCCAAGCAAAACCATAAGAAGCAGTTAGAATTTCTAGCGAACACATCACTTCGTCCACATTATCCAATGGCTCACCCATACCCATAAAAACGATATTGGTAAGCGATTTGGTTTCTGCAATGGAAAGAATTTGCAATAGTATCTCGTGGGCCTTTAGATTTCGAGTGAATCCCTGCTTTCCTGTCATACAAAAAGAACAGTTCATCTTACACCCTACTTGCGAAGAGACACATAGTGTGGCTCGCTCATTATCGGGGATATAAACGGCTTCTACAGCAGCACCATCTTCTAATTGGAATAAGTATTTTACTGTTCCATCAACAGAACGCATCACCTCTATGGCCTCTAGCGGTTTAACTAGGAATGAGGCAGCTAGCAGTTCTCGATGCTTTAACGACAAATTAGTCATCTGATCAATAGAAGTCACACGCTTTTCATATAGCCATGTGGCTATCTGTTTTGCTGAAAAGGAGGGCATTCCTAACTCTTTGACAACCGATTTAAGTTCGTCTAATGTAAGACCTATTAAAGGCCGTTTTTCTATATTCATTACTGTATCTTCACTTGTAAAAATGCAAAGTTACTAAAAATGTATAGAAAAAGAATAGAAAAGATTCAAAACATTCCTACCTATCTCTAATAATCTAAGGGCAAATGAAGCAGGAGCGATTCTGCAACAATAAATATTGTATTAAATGAAAAGTTATTGGGAAAAAAGGGATATTTACGTATCTTTGCGCAAAGAAATATAAACCATAATTCTACCATGGTCCAACAACGTTACATGTTACGCGGCGTATCAGCATCCAAAGAAGATGTTCACAACGCAATTAAACACATTGATAAAGGGCTTTATCCTAGCGCCTTTTGTAAAATCATCCCTGATATTTTAGGAGGAGACTCCGAATATTGTAATATTATGCACGCAGATGGGGCTGGTACAAAGTCATCATTAGCTTACATCTATTGGAAGGAAACAGGCGATTTATCCGTTTGGAAAGGTATTGCACAAGATGCTCTGATAATGAATATCGACGATCTTCTATGCGTT
>JAQWAN010000014.1 GCA_028707655.1 Bacteroidaceae bacterium | reverse complement strand
TTCACAACAGACTATGGTGAATGACAACAGATTAATTAGTTGTTTGTGATGTCAAAGATACTAATTTTTGAAAGCAATTCACAACGGTAGGGTCTATTGTTGTCCATAAGTACCTGTTGTTTGTGATGTCAAAGATACTAATTTTTGAAAGCAATTCACAACAAGCATTAATGCAGATGCGTAAGCAAGGGCGTTGTTTGTGATGTCAAAGATACTAATTTTTGAAAGCAATTCACAACTAGTCTTATAACTTCATATCGATTCTTCTTGTTGTTTGTGATGTCAAAGATACTAATTTTTGAAAGCAATTCACAACAGCGGTTAAGAATGTTGGTAGCGAGATGAAGTTGTTTGTGATGTCAAAGATACTAATTTTTGAAAGCAATTCACAACAGAAAGCGAAGGAGAGCTTTTAGAAGAATTGTTGTTTGTGATGTCAAAGATACTAATTTTTGAAAGCAATTCACAACAATACTTGATAATTACCTTTCAACGTCAGAGTTGTTTGTGATGTCAAAGATACTAATTTTTGAAAGCAATTCACAACTGACAATGTTGCATCAATCGGGGGCATCAAGTTGTTTGTGATGTCAAAGATACTAATTTTTGAAAGCAATTCACAACAAGAAGCCAAGCGGCACCTAATCATCGAAGTTGTTTGTGATGTCAAAGATACTAATTTTTGAAAGCAATTCACAACAGCATCAATTTAAAATAATAACAATTAAAGTTGTTTGTGATGTCAAAGATACTAATTTTTGAAAGCAATTCACAACTTCAATGTGCTATTCTTTGCCCAAAGTTTTGTTGTTTGTGATGTCAAAGATACTAATTTTTGAAAGCAATTATTTTTTTTCTGTAAGCTATTTAATTCTATGGTGTACTTAGTGTGAAGCACTTTTTTAGAGGTAGAGTAGCAACAAATTAATCTGGTAGTCACGGTGAACCATATTGGTAGTCGTGGTGAACCATATTGGTAGTCACGGTGAACCGTATTGGTAGTCACGACTACCAGGTTAAAGAGGTGCAGAAAACGATTAAAAGGAGGCGTGCAAATGGCCGATAAGAGATAAGAATTCTTAGTTATCTCTTAGGGCGTTTAAAACCAAGGGGGTATGGTTTTACCAGCTGTTCTATAGATGAACAAAGAACCATGTAGTGGCAATGGCTGTGGTCAGTAGTGTTAATGTAATAGCAATGACATAGCAGTACATCAAAAGTACTCTCCAAGCGGTACCTATCCATGTATTCTTGTAAATCTGTCGGTAGGTCCACACACATAACAAGAAGGAGGGGATAAAAGAGATGGTCTTAATATCGCCATTGTTAAAGGGAAGTAAGAGAAGAAAGACAACCAATATCTGACAGGAGATATAGGCACGCATATAGATCATCTCTGTAAAATTGAAATGTGGTTGAAAGTGATTCTTTCTAAAGACCCATCGTGTTGCTAGCGCAAAAAGAGGGAGGGTTAGTATCTCTTGTAAAGCGATGTTTTTATTGTACCACCTCTCTAAAATGGTAAGTGCATTTTGTATAAAGGGGTATTCAATATGCTTATATAAGCTACTGATATTGAAACTACCATTGCTCAGTTGAATGATGCTATCGGTGGATAATTTACTGTATAAATCATTATAGAAAAAACCTACGGAAAGTGCAAAAGTAACCGCTAGAGCAAACAGCACTTTAAAGGGATGCACATAGCTAATTCGCTTTCCTCGGATATAGTCTGTAATGACTGTGCCGGGTGCTTTAAACAGCTGAATAATAGTATAGAAGAAACCTTTTTCATTATCTATATCCATAAATGCGCTAAAAAGAGTCCTTAAAACTTTGGGGCCAGACAGACGTGGTATTTCACGATTTTGTCCGCATTCAGGACAAAAATTTCCCTGAAAAACAGTATCACAATTTTTACATCGGGTTTTTGGATTTGTTGTAGACATAAAATCGATTTGTTTAGTTGAATTGTTTCTCAAAAGTAGCTCTTTTCTAGGAGTAAACCAATTTTTAGGAATGATACTTCTGTTACATTTTATAGAATTTAATTTATTTTCTAGGAGAATCGTTACTGTTTATAAAGATGTAGTGACCGACTTTATCAAAAAAAACTGTATATTTGAACTAAATATAGAGCACAAAAAGATGAAGATAGATTATAGGCAACCTCGAAAGATCCTTGTTTTAGGCGCTAGTTCTGGCATTGGCCTAGCATTAGCACAACAACTAACGGCAAAAGGACACCATGTGGCGGTGGCTGCTAGGCGCGAGGAGCAACTCCAAACAATGGGATTACCCTATCGTATTATCGATGTAACAAAGACCGATTTACTGCCTGCTCTGCTGCAGTCGTTGGTAGAGGAGCTACAAGGGATGGACCTGTTTATCCTTGCTTCAGGGTGTGGTAATACCAATAGAGAGCTCGAACCCTCTATTGAACTGGCTACAAATGCGGTAAATGTGATGGGTTTTACGGCTGCTGCCGATTGGGCCTATACCTATTTCAAAGAGCAGAAAAGAGGACATCTGGTGGCTATCACCTCTATCACTGGGTTACGAGGTATTGCAGATGCACCCTCGTATAGTGCTAGTAAGGCCTACCAAATTCATTATCTCGATGCGCTACGAACGATGGCTGCTAAAGGTACAGCATCGATAGTGGTAACAGATATCTGTCCTGGTTTTGTGGATACGGCTATGGGGCAGGGAGAAAGGGCTTTTTGGGTAGCTCCTACGGAGAAAGCTGCTCGGCAGATTATAAAAGCTATTTATGGTGCTAGAAAACAGGCCTATGTCACTAAAAGATGGCGACTTGTTGCGTGGTTGATACGCCTCTTGCCGGATTGGGTATACAACAAAATTTAAAGCCTATTTCTATTTACGTTTTTCTTTCTCCTTATCACAGCCATGCGAGGTATGTATAAATTTGGTACCCACTTTGTTCAGCTTAAGTAGATTACGCGCCATCATGAGGGAGAGTAGTGGCAAATGGATTATTGTTTTGAAAGTTTTCTTAGTGAGCATTGCGGTTGGGATGGCTATGATAATGCTGAGAAATAAGCCAATGGATAGCACCCACCATGCGCCCACAATTGCGGTGTTTAATACAATGTTCAGTAGCGTAAAGAGAAGAACGGATAACAATAAGATGATACGCGGTAGCATCATCCATTGAATCACCTTGTTGCATAAATCGATATTGCCTGTGGCTACCCCCTTACAAAAATAGGGATACAACTTTTTAAAACTGGTGAATTGTGCAGAGAGCCAGCGTAGACGCTGCTTCTCTAATCCCTCTTTTTTCTGTACCTTTTCATCGTAAACAGTTATCTCTTGTAGGTAACTGATGTGGATACGCTCTTTTAAGAGTAGAATCTCTAACTCTTTATCCTCTCCTGCTGTGTGTAGACAATTCACGTGGTCTCTAAACCAGCTATACGATAGTCCCATACCTGAACCAATAAAAGCGGAAGAGAGGCCTAAGACAGTATGCCCCTTTCTGAAAATGGAATTGTTAATCTCCTCGCTCACGGCGTCGAGAACAGCTATATCCGTATTCATATTTTTTGCCTTTCGGTGGGTTTGGATAAAATGCTCTCCAGCATTGTAGGCATCGTTTACTCTAGATAGAAAATCTACCTCCGTTATATTGTCCGCATCCATTATGATTACCATATCATACATCTCCTCTTTGGTAGATGCGATGGCCATTTGTAAGGCTTTTGCTTTAGAACTATTGGTGTAATTGGCTTTTAGTAGGCGTATGGGGAGTTTGCCGAGCTGATTGTTTGTATGCTCCTCCATAGCGTCGGCAATAACGATAACCTGATACTTTTCTTTGTCGTAATCTTGCTCAAGAAAGGAGTTTACTGCCTCTAGAATAACCGTATCCTCTTTGTAGGCGGGGAATAAAATTAGAAAACGATTAGTGGGTCCATCTTTTTTATGGACAACATTGCGATAAAATTTGGAAGCAACTGCAAACAAGAACAGATAAATAACAGAAAGCGCTAACATAAAAAGTAATGCGATGTTAATTACTTCCAACAGTGTATAGATGTCCATAAATGGTTTAATCATGTGGTTATTCTGCAAATATATCATAATTTTCTTACGAAAACATATAAATAATATAATTCACATATTTATTTTTATTTCATATGAAATAACTTTGTGTTTTGCAGAACATACGTTTTTCTTAAAAAGTCTCCATTTTATTACTAATTTTTATTAATTATATGTAATGGATTATAAAAGGAAAGCATATGCGGTGTTTGAGGTTAAAATAGATAGATAAGCGGCAGCTTGGTTTATATATTTACGTAACTTCGCAGCCGTTTCAATGAAATAGATATGCTAAAACAGATTTTCAATATTCTCTTCTTTTATCTAATGGGAGAGCTTGTTAGTTGGCTAATCGGCGGATTTTTGCCAGGAAGTGTAATTGGGATGGTGCTGCTCTTTGTGGCGCTAAGTTTCAAAGTGGTCAAACCGTGTGATGTACGCGATGTTTCGCTGCATCTTACCGAACAGATGGGTCTGTTTTTTTTACCCGCTGGTGTTGGGTTAATGACTGCAGTTGCCGTAATTGCAGAGAATTGGGCCTTTCTACTCCTGTCCTCTCTAATCAGTACTATTCTTGTGATTGGAATGGTGGGATGGATGCAACAAAAAACAGGTAAAAAAGAGATAAAACATGGATAATCTTTTCCAAACGGAACTCTTTGCATTAACGCTCACTGTGGGCGTTTATCTCGTCTCGCTATGGACGTACCGCAAAACAAAAAAGAAGTTTCTACACCCTTTGCTCGTTTCTATACTAGTGATCATTGCGATTCTCAATATGCTACATATTGATTATGCAACCTACAAAACGGGGAGTCACTTGATTCATTTTATGTTGGGACCCTCTGTTGTTGCTTTGGGCTATATCTTGTTTGAGCAGAGTCGCTATCTAAAGGGGAATATTGTTTCTATCCTTTCCTCGGTATTAGTGGGGTCCATTGTAGGTATTGTAAGTATCTTGTTAGTGGGGCGCGTACTAGGAGTGACCGATGTGCTCATTGCAACGGTTCAACCCAAATCGGTTACTACCCCTATTGCAATGGCTATCTCGGCCAAAGCTGGTGGTATACCTGCATTAACCGCCGTGCTTGTAGTGGCAGTAGGTATCTTTGGCAGTATTATTGGTCCTGTTATTCTAAAATATCTTTGTGTGGAGAGTAAGATAGCAAAAGGGTTGGCTATGGGGTCGGCAGCTCACGGATTAGGAACCGCAACTGCGATACAAATGGGTGCCATAGAGGGGGCTATTAGTGGTCTTGCTATTGGATTGATGGGTATAATGACGGCCATTTGTGTGCCCATTATCAATTGGCTATTCCATTTTTTCTAATAATTCAGAAAATAATTATCATCAAAAAGAAACGCTATAGGCCATTGTTGGAATGACTTATAGCGTGTTTTTGTTTTCTTGCCTATGTGGCTTTTAGAAAGTCGAGCTCTTTACATGTTTTGCTCGGTATAAATTCGGTGATTTGATAACGAGCCATGCCTCTTTGTTTAAATGGATCTTTTTCAAGGATTTCTAGTAATGCTGCTTTGGTTGGTATATTCGATAAAATAGTGCCACCTGTTCTAGGTACTCTTCTGCCAGATGCAAGAAAATGACCCTGTTTAAACTCTTCCTCTAAAAAAGCTATATGTTCCTCTAAATGTTGATCAATAACTTCTAAAGGAACGTAATAATCTAAATGGATAATAAACATAATTATAAAATTTAACGGTATAAAATAAATCTTCTAACTAGAATACAAGTCTGTTTTTAGTTACCTTTTACAAAGGTATAGTATTGAATGCTTTAATTCAAATTGTTTGTATTTTTTTTCTTCTGCACTATTATTTTTTAAATAGTGTGCTGCTCTTAATGACATTCTCTTCATTAATGGGTATATTTGCCAAAATTTAACTATAAAATAGAAACGATTCTGATTTGTGGGGTTATACAAACAGACGAATAGTGTAGTTGTAACATGAAAAAACAGATAATAACGCAGTTTTCCGATCAAGATTTATACTCTTTTACGGTTGGACTTTTTTATTTGACCAACTTTAGTGAGTCGATTGGCGAATATAGTTTCGTAGACCGTAATAAAACAAAATATCCTCCAGGATTTGCTGCGCAAGTGATGGAACAGGTACAATTGATGGATGGTTTGAGCCCAACCGAAGAGGAGATTAAGTTCTTAAAAGAGCGATGTGGTTCTTATATGTATTCTTGGTTTTTTGTTTTTCTGCGTGGCTTATCGCTGCATGCCAATGAAGTTTCTTTTTGGCAGACCAAGGAGGGCTATTTAGAGGGACGTATACAGGGCCCGTTATGGCGAACAATCTATTGGGAGCAACCTTTGCTAGCTATTGTGTCGGAATTGGTACATCAATCGGATACGATAGAGGAGGAGAAGGAGTATACTGCTTCTTATAATCGAGCCGCAAAAATGATTCAGGCTGGTGTTGATTTTTCTGATATGGGTACACGTCGCCGATTCTCTAAGAAACATCATGAACAAGTGGTGTTAGCTAGTTGTAGAGCACAGCAAGATTCTGGAAAGAAAAATGGTACCGAAGGATTTGTAGGTACCTCGAATGTCTGGTTGGCTATGCGATTTGAAAAAGAATTTCCTTGGTTAAAATGTATTGGTACAATGTCTCATCAGATGATTTCTGCTATTGCAGCCATCTACGGACCGCGCGAGGCCAACTACGAAGCAATAGAACGTTGGAACAAGCTCTATCGTGGTGAGATGGGTACCTATCTTTTTGACTGTTTGGGCTCGGATGTTTTTCTAGCTAATTTCTCAAAACAACATGCTAAACTCTTAGATGGTTATCGTGTAGACTCTGGCGATAATATGGAAGAGTTCGATAAAATTTATAATAAGATTCTTTCGTTCAAGTTAGACCCTATTAAGCGACATATCATCTTCTCTAATGGTTTACAACCCGAGGAGGCTATTGCTATTCATCGAAACGTGGCTGGACGTATGAAAGATTCCTATGGAATAGGTACCTCGTTGACCTGTAACCTGCCCGGTGTTAAACCCTCCAATATTGTGATTAAACTAACGGGATTGCAGCTTACTCCCCGACATCCAAAGGTGCATTGTATAAAGCTATCCTCTTCGAAGGGTAAAGCAACTGGCGACCCTGCCACTATAACTGCTTATCGCACTATCTTAGGTATTACATAGCCTTTTCTTGCAAAAAAAAAGAGGCCTATTTAGATAAAAAAAACAGCACCATTTTACTGAAAATGGTGCTGCTTTGGAATAAAAGAATGCTATTTAAGCACTTCTAATTTCTTACCCACTTTGATAAAGGCAGCAATAGCGCGGTCTAATTGTTCTCTTGTATGGGCGGCAGAGAGTTGAACACGGATTCGTGCTTCGTTGCGTGGAACAACGGGGAAATAGAATCCAGTAACATAGATACCCTCCTCTTGCATAGCTGCTGCAAAATCTTGCGATAGCTTGGCATCGTAGAGCATTACGGCGCAGATAGCACTTTGTGTGGGCTTAATGTTGAATCCAGCTGCTAACATCTTATCGCGGAAATAGGTCACGTTCTCTACCAGTTGATCATGTAAATCGTTGCTCTCCTCTAAGATTCGGAAGGTCTCTAAGCTGGCACCAATAATGCCAGGTGCCAAGGAATTAGAGAATAGGTAGGGACGACTGCGTTGACGTAATAGATCGATCACCTCTTTACGGCCAGTGGTAAACCCACCTAATGCACCACCAAAGGATTTACCTAAGGTTCCGGTGTATAAATCGACACCATCGTAGCTGTTGAATAGTTCGCTTACTCCATGACCAGTAGCACCTACCACACCAGCAGAATGTGATTCATCTACCATCACCAATGCATCATATTTCTCAGCAAGCGCACAAATCTTGTCCACAGGAGCTACATTGCCATCCATAGAAAAAACACCATCTGTTACAATGATACGAAAACGCTGTGCTTGTGCTTTTTGCAGACAAGCCTCTAGCTCCTCCATATTGGCGTTGGCATAGCGATAGCGTTGTGCTTTGCAAAGTCGTACGCCATCAATAATAGAGGCGTGGTTGAGCGCATCGCTAATAATTGCATCGTCTGCGGTGAAGAGTGGTTCAAAAATTCCACCATTTGCATCAAAACAGGCGGCATAAAGAATGGTATCTTCGGTCTTAAAATAGGAGGATATGGCTTGTTCTAATTCTTTATGAATATCTTGTGTTCCGCAAATAAAACGTACGGAAGACATACCATAACCTCTTTTATTCATCATCTCTTGTGAGGCACGTATCAAACGTGGATGATTAGAGAGGCCTAAATAGTTGTTGGCACAAAAGTTGAGTACTTCTTTTCCGGCAACTTGTATAGCTGCTTGTTGTGGGCTCTCAATGAGTCGTTCATTTTTGTATAAACCTGCTTCCTTAATTTGTTGTAATTCATGGAGTAGGTGTTCTTTCATCTTTCCGTACATAACCGTTTACTTTTAGATTTATATTGTAGTTTATTGACTGAAGGGTATGTTATTAATTCACTACTACAAAGTTCATCATTTTATAGCAAATAGTCCTACTCTTTTTCTGATTATTTTGGTGCTATCAAAAAAAACCCTCTATCTTTGTGGTGCTTTACATGCGGTATAGGTCTTTATCTAAAGCATGCGTTAATAGCCGATAAGAAAATAACTAGAATTAAGAAGTAATAAAATGAAGCAAATTTTCGTGATTGGGGCTTCAGGCCAGATTGGTTCTGAACTCACTATGGAACTACGTCACCGATATGGTGGAAATAATGTAGTAGCTGGTTATATTAATGGTGCGGAACCCAAAGGTGTATTGCGAGATAGTGGTCCAATGGAATTAGCGGATATAACAGACCCCGTGGCCTTAGCTAGGGTGGTGCAGAAATATAAGATTGATACCATTTATAATTTGGCTGCCCTACTATCTGTAGTAGCAGAATCGAAGCCACGTTTAGCTTGGCATATAGGCATAGATGGTTTATGGAATGTGCTAGAAGTTGCGCGTGAAAATGGTTGTGCTGTTTTTACCCCAAGTTCTATTGGCTCATTCGGACCAGAAACCCCTGCACAGTTAACGCCACAAGATACCATTCAACGTCCACAGACCATGTATGGCATTACAAAAGTGTCGGGCGAGTTATTGAGCGATTACTATTTTCGCAAATATGGCGTAGATACCAGAGCGGTTCGTTTTCCTGGTATTATTAGTTATACTACACCTCCAGGTGGTGGAACCACCGATTATGCCGTAGAGATCTATTATTCGGCTGTTAGAGGGGAAGATTTTACCTGTCCTATTGCTGCTGGCACCAAGATGGATATGATGTATATGCCCGATGCACTGCATGCTGCTATCTCTCTGATGGAAGCCGATCCTACCCGTTTGATACATCGTAATGCTTTTAATATAGCTTCTATGAGTTTCGACCCAGAGGAGATTTATGGCACAATTAAGGCGTTAAAGCCTGATTTTAAGATGAGTTATCAAGTGGAGACCTTGAAGCAATCGATTGCAGATAGTTGGCCCGATTTCTTAGATGACAGCTCTGCCCGTCAAGAATGGGATTGGGAGCCACACTATGATTTGCAACGCATGAGTAAAGATATGTTAGAGAAATTAGCAGAAAAGCTGTAGTTACTGCTCTCCTATACCATAAAACCACTTCGTGTTCTTGCCTGTTGTATCCTTCTCTCTGGATGGAAAGATACATTTTATAGGCGTGTTGGGTTGTTAATTAATTGCTTGTATGAAGAAAAAAATATCATTAAGAAGTATTGCAGAGGAGCTAAACTTATCCAAGACCACTGTTTCCTGGATATTATCGGGTCAAGGACTAAGTAAAGGGTTTAATATTGATACCATTAAACGCGTAAACGATTATGCCAGTGCAGTTAATTACAGACCCAATCAATTGGCTAGGAGTCTGTCGTTAGGTAAATCGCATAGCATAGGACTTATTGTGCCCTATATTAGCGATACTTTTTATGCGCAAATGATAGAATATATAGAGCAAGAAATTTCAAAGAAGAACTATTTTTTAACCATCTGTTGCTCGCAAGGTAATGCAAAGAAGGAATTAGAGCTTATTCATGTATTGCACTCCAAACAGGTAGATGGTATTATTATAGCTCCTACAGATAGTTCTGGAGCGGTTGTCTCTACCTTAGAATCGTTCGATTTGCCCTTTGTATTGATTGATCGTTTTTTTAAGGAGCGTAAAACAAACTATGTGGTGTTGAATAATCAATTGGCGGCTACCAAACTGGTCAACCAATTAGTAGCAAACCATGCCTCTAAGATTGCTTTGGTGGTTTCTGACACCTATCTAACCGCTATTCGAGATCGTATGGAGGGCTATACATCTGGATTGAAACAGGCGGGTCTTCCCGTTGAGGAGAAATTGGTGATTTCGGTTAATAGAGCGACCTATCGCGAGGAAATGCCAGCTCAGTTAGCTACTTTTCTGCAGCAACAACCAGATGTAGATGCCATCCTTTTTGCCACACATTACTTGGCTTTTGCGGCTATTAAATATTTTATCCAAGAGAAGATACCCTATACATCAAACTATCAATTGGCTTGTTTCCACCAGACGGAGGCTTTAGATGTATTAGCTCCTGGTATGCTTGTTGCCCAAATGCCGTTAGAGAATATGTGTACAGAGGCTGTTCATATCTTAATGGATGCCATCACCAACGAAACAGCGGAGGGAAAACAGGTGGTGTTTGAACCTACTATTCTCTCGCTTTAACAGGGACTAAACAGACTGTTTTTCTCCATCTTTGATAAAATAGGAAATTATTGTCTATATTTGCGTCGATCCTTTAAACCGGTTAACCTGTCACTATATTACTGCCATTGTAAGCGCTCCTTGAAGCGATAGAAGAAATGGGAGTGACCCGCTTTAACCTGTTGGAGCAATGCTATAATAATAGAAACAACCTTTGTTAAGTCTTAATTTTATGAAGAAGAATTTGTCCTCCTTGATTCCTATCCTATTGAGTTTCCTTGTTATGGGATTTGTAGATGTGGTTGGAATTTCCACGAGTTATGTAAAGGGTGATTTTCAATTAACCGATACGCTCGCCAATCTGTTACCTATGCTCGTCTTCCTTTGGTTTGCGGTCTTTTCTATTCCCACAGGGGCATTGATGCAAAGAATAGGTAGAAAGAAAACCGTTCTTTTGAGTGCTTTGATTACCTCACTAGCCATGTTAATACCTCTGGTTAATTATAGTTTTGTTTCTATTCTTATCACCTTTGCTTTATTGGGTATTGGAAATACCATTTTACAGGTATCGCTCAACCCCTTGATGTTGGATGTGGTGCCTAAAGATAGGGTGACTAGTATGCTAACCCTTGGACAGTTTATTAAGGCTATATCTTCTACTTTAGGGCCTGTTTTAAAGCTGTTAGCTCATACTATGGTGCTGATGGCTTTTTTGGTTATTTTTCTTATTGTGGGTTTTGAAGTGGGGTTGATGACTACGGTTCCTAAATATTTATTGGAACGTTGTGCTATGCCTAAAGAGGAGGCTGGTCTGGCCTGTAGTGTCTATTTCTTGGCACGTACGGTGGGCACCTTTCTTGGTGTGTTCTTATTGATAAAACTATCGGCAAAGCAGTTCTTTTTCTACTCTATGCTTGGAGCGATTCTTTCTTTAGGGTTCTTTATGGCTACTAGTCTGGCGGAGGTTATTTTTGTCAGTATCTTTTTTATTGGACTTTTTTGCGCGAACATATTTCCTATTGTTTTCTCTTTGGCACTACAATCGGACGAGGAAAATACAGATGCTATCTCCTCTTTGATGATAATGGGTGTGGCTGGTGGTGCTTTAACCCCTGTAATAATGGGTGTGGTGGCCGATTTCTCCAATCAGTTTACTAGTTTGTTTGTGTTGTTAGCTTCATTGGCCTATGTTCTTTGGGCGGCTTTTAGATTAAATTTTATGCAGAAGGAGCGGTAAATTTTATGCAGCTCAAAAGAGGGGTGTAGCTGTTCGAGCATTTATGTGGTTGCAGCGCCATTAATTTAATGTGCGATTATCCTTGCGGCTATATTTTCTTATTATCTTTGTGTAAAATAATAATGCAGTAGAAAATGGGTGGGGTATGCTCTGTCTGTTTTCTGTTGTTGAAGCTTGGAATAGTAAGATGAATACGATAAACAAAGAATTAGAAATGGCTTGGGAGGTCATTGAGAGTACGGGTATCCATTTGTTTCTAACGGGTAAGGCTGGAACCGGAAAAACAACTTTTTTACGCGAATTGAAAAAAAGGTCTCCTAAACGTATGGCGGTGCTAGCTCCTACAGGTATAGCAGCTATTAATGCTGGGGGAGTGACTATTCATTCTTTTTTTCAATTGCCTTTTGCTCCCTTTTTACCAAACGAAGCGGGTATCTCTGCGCAAATGAAATACCAATTTAGTAAGGAGAAACGCTCTATTATTCGTTCGCTCGATTTATTGGTGATTGATGAGATCTCCATGGTTAGAGCCGACTTGTTGGATGCTATTGATGATGTGCTGCGAAAGATACGGAAAAACAGTAAGCCATTTGGTGGTGTACAATTGCTGATGATTGGCGATTTACAGCAGTTACCGCCTGTGGTACCCCCAAAAGATCAACAGCTATTGTCTCGTCATTATACCTCTTTCTATTTCTTTGGTAGCGATGTGTTGCAAAATAGAACTAACCAAACGGATAACAAGATGCGTTTTCTTACTATTGAACTCCAAAAAGTTTATCGACAATCGGATGAGAAATTCCTGTCGGTACTCAATAAGATTCGTACCAATAGTGCCGATAAAGAGGTGCTCCGTGAGCTAAATAAGCGTTATTTTCCACAGTTTAACCCGAGCGAAGAGGAGGGGTATATCCGTCTTGTGACTCATAACTATCAAGCACAACAGTTTAATGAGGCAAAGCTGCAAGAGCTGGGTGGAAAAGCCTACCATTATGCCTCTAGCATAAAAAATAATTTCCCTGCTAGTATGTATCCCGCTGAGGAGAATTTAGCTCTTAAAGTGGGGGCACAGATTATGTTTCTTAAAAATGATATTTCTGTAGAAAAAAGATTTTATAATGGTAAGTTAGGGCGTGTTACTGGGTTAACCTCGAAAGAGATTTTTGTTATTTGCGATGGGGTAGATAAACCTTTTCAGTTGGAGAAGATGGAATGGACCAATGCTAAATACACTTTAAATCAGCAGACCAATGAGATTGTGGAGGAAATAGAGGGTAGCTTTCAGCAATATCCCATTCGTTTAGCTTGGGCCATAACAATTCACAAGAGTCAAGGTCTGACCTTTGAAAAAGCGATTATTGATGCTGCTGCCTCTTTTGCACATGGACAGGTATATGTGGCCTTGAGTAGGTGTAAAACATTAGAGGGTATGGTGTTGACCTCTCGTTTAGGTAACGACTCCATTATCAGTGATAGAGAAATAGACCAATTTGTTTTGTCTTCTGAAAGGAATAAACCATCGGAGGAGGAGTTGAATGAGTTGAAAAAGAGATATTATCTTGAGATGTTGCTCGAATTGTTTGGTATGCAGGAATTGCTGTATAAGGTGTCTTACGTTTGTCGTATTTTTGAGGAGCACCTATATACTACCTATCCCGAGCTTACAAAAAGCTATCGTGCCACTATAGATGGGTACAAAAGTAGAAACAATAGGGTGTTTACTGCTTTTCATAATCAATTGATACAACTAGTTCAAGCTACCGAGGAGCCGGAGTATGATGATTATTTCCAGGAGCGTGTAAAAAAGGGTGCGGCCTATTTCGAAAAGGAGTTGACCACTTATTTGCACACACTACTCAAAAAAACGCATGTAGAGATTGATAATAAAGTAACCAAAAAACTTTTTGAAAGAGAGTTTGGCGATTTTAAAGAGTTGCTCTCTGTAAAATTGGAGACGCTCCAGCAAACCAGTAGAGATGGCTTTAGTGTGATGGCTTATCTAAAAAGAAAATCGAAGGCGGCTATTGAAGCGGAGGTGCAAAACGATAGAGCGATGAAAAAAACAATCACTAAGGTAGAGGTGTCTACCGATATTAAAGATAGGGAGCTCTATGAGGCGCTAAAGAGATGGCGACAGGAGCGAGCGAAGAAAATGAATAAGCCCTCTTACTGTGTGATGAAACAGCAAACGCTGATTGCTATCTCTAATCATAAACCAATGAGCCAATCGGAACTATTAGCCATGCCTGGATTTGGAAAGGTGTCGTTCTCTAAATATGGTGCGGCTATTATCGACATAATAGAGTGTACAAGTGGGGTATCGAAAGATGCACAATTATTTTAAGTTGTTTATGGCTTTATTTTTTGAGGTCTCATTTTTTCTAACTAAATTCGTACATATAGAGAATTAGGAGTTCAGGACCTTTAAAAACATAGAAAATGAAAACAAGAATAGCTTTCTTTGATACCAATCCATACGATAAACAGTCGTTTACTGCTCAAAATGAATCTTTCTCGTTCGACCTAAAGTTTTTTAAGGGACAGTTGAGTATGAACAATGTGATGCTAACCAAAGAGGCACAGGTGGTTTGCGCCTTTGTGAACGATGAGTTAACGGCAGAGGTTCTTGAACAGATGGCACTGAATGGAGTGCAACTTTTAGCTATGCGTTGTGCGGGTTATAATAATGTGGATATAAAGGCGGCTAAGAAATATGGTATAACAGTTGTACGTGTGCCTGCTTATTCTCCCTATGCGGTGGCAGAACATACAGTTGCCTTGATTATGGGGCTGAACAGACATATTCCACGTGCTAATTGGCGTACGCGTGATGGTAATTTCTCCCTAAATGGATTGATGGGATTTGATATGCATGGCAAAACCATTGGTGTGATTGGAACGGGTAAAATAGCAAAAGTGGCCATTCATATTTTCTTAGGATTTGGTATGCGCGTGTTAGCTTACGATTTATATCCGGATGAACAATTTGCTGCTGCGTTTGGGATTCAATATCTCTCTTTGGATGAGTTATATGCTGCTTCTGATATTATCACCTTACATTGTCCCTTAACGGAGAAGACGCATTATATGATTGATAAAGCGGCTATTGGTAAGATGAAGGAGGGGGTAATGCTCATTAACACAAGTAGAGGACAGCTGATAAATACCAATGATTTAATTGATGGACTAAAAAATAAAAAGATTAGTGCAGCTGGATTGGATGTTTATGAAGAGGAAGCTGGCTATTTCTTTCACGACCAATCGGACCGAATTATCGATGATGATACATTGGCTCGTTTACTCTCCTTTAATAATGTGATTGTTACCTCACATCAGGCCTTCTTTACCAAAGAAGCAATGGAAAACATTTCGCAAACAACCTTGATGAATGTAAGCGATTTTATTGCCGGTAAAGAACTAGTGAATGAGGTGAAGTAGTTGTTATCGTTTCGTGATTTCTCCAACTAAGGAACAATTGATAAGTTGCCGTATGCGCTTGTAACAACATTTATGTCCTAACAGAAACATGAGTTTTGTTAGGGCCGACTCTACGGTACAATCGTAACCACTGATAACACCGGCTTCTAAAAGGTGAATTCCTGTTTCATAACGGTTCATCTCTACGGCACCAACTGAACATTGACTTACGTTTACAATAATGATACCACGGTCTGTGGCATCTTTTAGTAGGGCTAAAAACCATTCCTGTTGTGGCGCATTACCTGAACCATAGGTCTTCATTACTACCGCTTTGAGATCGGGTAAATGTAAAATAGCATCTACCATCTCTTGCTGGATACCGGGAAAAAGGGTAAAAACAACCACATGTGTATCCATGAGAAAGTGTGGCTTAAACTTTTTTGTTGTATCTACCTTGTGGATGGCTTGGTATTCATAGTTGATATGGATGCCTGCATGTGCTAATGTGGGATAGTTATACGAGCGAAAGGCATTGAAATTTTCTGCATTAATCTTTGTGGTGCGGTTGCCACGCATCAGATTGTTCTCAAAGAAGATGCATACTTCTGGTACAACAGGCGTACCATCGGGGTTTTTGCTTGCTGCTATCTCTATTGAGGTAATCAGGTTTTCTTTACCATCGGTACGTAGCTGACCAATGGGTAGCTGACTGCCAGTTAAGATAACTGGTTTGCCTAAATTCTCTAGCATGAAGCTTAGTGCAGATGCAGTGTAAGCCATGGTATCGGTGCCATGAAGAATCACAAAACCATCAAAATAGTCGTAGTTATAGTCGATGATCTTTACAATCTTAGCCCAAGATGAGGGCTCCATATCTGATGAATCGAGTGGTGGGTCAAACTGATAGGTAGAGATACGATAATCAAAACGTTTTAACTCGGGCACGTGTTTGCGCAACTGGTCAAAGTTAAAGCTTTCCAGAGCTCCTGTTTCAGGATTCTCTATCATACCGATAGTTCCTCCCGTATAGATAAGTAATACGGATGGAGAGTTACTGTGAATCATATACAAGTATGCTTTTAGTTGGGGCAAATATAAGATTTTTTTTCTGGCTAAATATCAAAAAGAAAGTTTATTACACTTAAGTAGTTTATAAATAGGAATACTTTGTGTTAAAATGGTTATTTATCATTCCTTTTGTTACATTTATATGAATTTTTCAGTTTTTCTAATTTACCTATTGTCTCCATCGTTTTAGCCTTTCTTAGTTTATTTATTGGGTATTATATATGGGAATCTGTTATTTAGTGTATATTTGTTTATAAAATAAATGGAATATGAAAAATTTAAGCTCTTATTTTTTGAGAGGCATTACTGCTTTGGTCTTAGGGTTAATATTAATATTGTACCCAGACCGTGTTACAG
>JAQWAN010000199.1 GCA_028707655.1 Bacteroidaceae bacterium | reverse complement strand
TCTATCTCCTCGTGATACAATAGGTAAGACTCTTTTGGACCTATATTAGGATAGGTGATGGGTTGATGAATCTCTAAACAATCGGTCTCTACCCATTTACCATCTTGGTAATAACGCCCTTTTTGTGTAATCTCACGGATATTTATCTCTGGATTGAAGTTTGTGGCAAACGCTTTATGATGGTCACCAGCATTGCAATCTACAATATCTAAGTAGTGAATCTCATCAAAATGATGTTTCGCTGCATAGGCCGTATAGATAGCACTTACTCCGGGGTCGAAACCACAACCTAAGATAGCGGTTAATCCTGCTGCCTTAAACCGATCGTGGTAAGCCCATTGCCAGCTATACTCAAAATGAGCCTCCTCTTTAGGTTCATAGTTAGCGGTATCTAAATAGTTCACACCGGTTTGTAAACAAGCTTCCATGATGGTTAAATCTTGATAAGGCAGTGCCACATTGATAACAATGTCTGGTTGATAAGATTTAAACAAAGCAACGAGTTCCTCCACATGGTCGGCATCTACTTGCGCCGTCTGAATGGTTGCATCGCCCATGGATGCCACTAAAGCATCACATTTTGATTTGGTACGACTTGCAATCATCACATCGGTAAACACATCTCTATTTTGTGCTACTTTTTTTAATACTACCGTGCCAACACCGCCAGCTCCAATAATAAGTACTCTACCCATTTTATTTATTTTTTATATTGTTTTCTTTGTTGTTGTTCTCTAGGTGAACATAACCTTTACAAAGATAAATATTTATTGCAAATCGCCATTCATGAAGACAAAAAATTCAGGAAAAAGAGCAAAGATCTATTTATGTCGGACAGCACGTTTTTTTCTAAAGCCCTCCTTCATCTTAGCCGACCCTGAGCCGTGAAGACCGGTGATATATTTCTTTTTCTTGGCCTTCGTCTTTACTTTCTCTTCCTCTTTTTCTCGTTTGTGCTTGCTGCCTTTAAAAACAACACCTTCAGTCATAATTTTTTCAATGTCCATATTTTTTGTTTAATCCTTAATAAAAGGGACGGTTATAAAAGTGGCTCGCGGAAAATGTGCAGTCACATAGCGGCGGATATATTGCTCTGTGTCTTGCTGGATAGTGGTATCAGCCTCTTGAGGATACAGATTATATACAACGGTGGCCAACTCTATTCCTCTACGTTCTATTGCTTCTAAGCTCAACAATGTGTGATTTACACTTCCCAACTTGCCAGATGTAACAAAGATAAGCGGATATTTCTTTTCTGCAACATAATCGACCGTTAAAAGATTTGCGGTTAACGGAACCATTAGTCCACCAGCACCCTCTAATAAAACGGTAGCATAGCGAGAAGCAAGATAGGTGGTTGCTTTTTCTATCTTATCAAAATCGATGGGACGATTATCGATACGCGAGGCTAGCTCAGGAGAAGCAGGATAGGAAAAAATTTCGGGCATGGTCCATCCCTCTTTGTCCTCTGCCGTGAGGTCGATACCCATCAACTTACGATGTAGGTCGATATCTTCAGAATAGCCTACATTACCGGTTTGTATAAACTTCTGGGTGATGGTGCTCTCTCCCTGTTCGTTCCATAAACGAGCTAGATAACCCGTTACATAACTCTTTCCAATATTGGTATCAATACCACTTACAAAATATACTTTTCCCATTTTTTTATTTTTTACGTGCAATAATATAGAGGGGATGATAGGTTAAAACAACCCCCTCGTTTTTTTTAAATTGAGTATCATAGGCATGGCAAAAAGCGCGTAGAGCACCTTTAGTCCATGGTTTCGATTCGATGGCAGAAACGCCGGTATGTTTGAGGTGATAGAGCACCTGCAATGCATTTGGAAAGGTGAGCGAGAGTTTATCCTCGTGCGCATATATAATCTCATAATAGGGTGTCAACAAAGTAATTAACTCCTCTTTTGTGCGATAAGGTAGGCTCACCCCCGTAAGTGTCGCTATCTCTTTCATGTTCTCGGTACCAAACGAGCTAAAGGCAAAATAGCCATTAGGCAGGAGTTGCCGACTGCATTTATCAAAGAAGGAGGCAATATTTTCAAACCACTGAAAGGTGGAACAGGAGGTGATTAGGTGTAGTTGTTCTGGAAAGGAGACCGCTTCTGCATCTCCTGGTAAAAAGGAGGTGCGCTCCGTTAGTAGCGGTTGCAATGCATGGCACATCTCTTCGCAAATATCGTTGAAGCAGATGGTACTAGTGCTATGTCTGGCTGCTAGTAACTTAGAATAGTAGCCCGTGCCACATCCCACCTCTAGGATATTTGGAAAAGAGGTGGAGGTATAGCTCTCCAACAGTTCCATCATTGTACAAGCTATTTGATGCTGTATCTCGGCCGCTTTATCGTAGCTCTGCATCGCTTTGGAGAAGCGTTTTATAATTAATTCTTTATCCATATCTATTTATCGAAAAATAATTTAGCAAACAGCGGTTCACTATAGTGGGGAGCATCATATTGTTCGATGGCTACCCCTAGCTCCTGCCATGCAGTGCGCTGATTTGCAGGAGGGATTATGCGGTCTTTCTCTCCTATCCATGCCTTGCTCCATGGAAAAGTAGAGACGGGCGCATCGGTTAGTTGCTCTTCAATGGCTGCTAACTCCTCGATTAACTCCTCGAGCGGGCGTTGTGGCGCATGCAACATAAAGGCACGATGTTCTTGGGTGGAGGAGGTCATCCGACGTTGAAATTTCTTTATGGTTACGGGGTTTAAGCCGGCTAATGTTCCCTTAAAAATAGCAATGGGTATGCCTCGTGTATCGTCCATAGGCCAACAGGTGCCATTCACCGCACAAGCACTGATAATGGGTAAATGGGTGTGTTCTAACACGCTGGAGGCGGCCCATACGCCCATGGACCAAGCCACCACGTGTACAGAGGTGTAGGCAGCTAACAACGCCTCATCAAACAGAAGAGAACGATAGTCGTAACAGATCATAAAATCGGCATCTTTGGGTCGATAACGATTAAAAAGATGGGCGTCTGCTCCCCATCCTGCAAAAAACAGGAGCAAGGTGGGGTGATTTTGGTGTACAATATAGTGTTGTATCATTTTAGTGCGGTATTATAAGTTCAACTAACTGTTGCAATTCCACTTCGGTTAGGTGTGGCGACATGGAGATGCGTAAACGTGCCGTTCCTTCTGGCACAGTAGGCGGGCGAACGGGCAGTATGTAAAAGCCTTTTCTACGTAGTTCGGCTGCTTTCATTAGGGCTTTTTCACTCTCCCCCAATAAGATGGGGATGATGTGTGAGGTGGAGATACAGGTGCCTGTTTTAGCGAGCAGTGCGGCTCGTAGATAAGCACTGTTCTGCTCGAGCTGCTGCCGCTGCTGTGTAAAAGTGGCCATTTGCTTTACGATAAAATGGGTCCACTCCATATTAATGGGCGGCAGTGCAGTAGTAAAGATAAAGGGGCGCATATGATTGATAAGGTAGGAACGCATCACGGCGGAGCAGATAACATAGGCACCAACAGAAGCGGCTGCCTTTCCAAAAGTTCCGGCAATAAAATCGACCGCATCTATACACCCCTTCTCCTCTACACATCCTAGACCGGTTTTGCCACGCACCCCAAAGGCATGTGCCTCGTCTACATAGAGCAGTACATGGTTATACTGTTTTTTTAAGGCAACCAATTGTAGAAGATCGGCCTCATCGCCATCCATACTAAAGATACTCTCGGTTACCAGTAGGATACGTTCATATTGTGTATGGTACCGCTCGAGTAGCTGTGCGAGCTGCTCATACTGGTTATGCCGATAGCGAATACATTTTGCTGCAGATAAACGAATACCATCTATGATGCTGGCATGCACTAACTTATCGGCCAAGATTAAGGTGTTGGGCGTGGAGATAGCTGGCAAGATGCCAAGATTCATATGATAACCACTATTGAACACGAGTGCACTCTCCGCGCCAAACAGTTGGGCCAAGAGGCGCTCTACCGCATCGTATACCGCAAAGTTACCGGTCAATAAACGAGAGGAGGAGGAGGAGAAGAGCTGCTTCTCTGGCGACAAGCCC
>JAQWAN010000198.1 GCA_028707655.1 Bacteroidaceae bacterium | reverse complement strand
CTATTCTGGTAATATTTCTTGGCAAAACCCGGCTAAAAAGAGCCATATGGGTGGTGTTGATGCCATGGAATATGCACTTCTTGCTACTGAAAATGCAGGTGGATCTGTTACGGGTGCTTTTTACATGATAACACGTGAGGGAGTGGACCGCGCAAAAGAGTGGGCAGAGACCTATGGTGGTAAACTTGGACCTAACGATCCTACTATATATGGCCGTGACTGGTATGTGGATGCTTCTGGTCGTAAAATTGGTTTACGTACCTACGACCCTTATGATTATATCATTGAGGAGTGGGCGCCTACACAGAGTCATAATTTAACGGTGAGCGGTTCTACAGGAAAAACAGATTATAATATATCCTTAGGTATGTTAGACCAAAGTGGTATGAACAAGCAAGCAAAAACGGATAAATTTACCAAACATAATGCTGCTATTCGTATCAATACAGAGTTGAATAAACATATTTCTGTACATGCTGGTGTGCATTTTTCTAAAGATAATAAAGAGTATGCTTTTACCACTCCAGGTACTTATGACCCCTGGTATTATCTATATCGTTGGGGACCTCAATATCCAATGAATAAAAACGCAGATGGTGATATGATGCGTAGTCCTGCTGCAGAATTTGCACAAGCAAATACCGCTAATCGTCAGACTACTTATACAAGTATAAACACAGGTTTCCAGTTGAATATTCTAAAAGGATGGACAGCTAATTTTGATTATACTTATGCTAATACAGAGTATATTAAAAACGAACCAGGTACACGCTTTACAGCAGCTAATACATGGGGAGGTGCTTTGCCTACTATGGATGCTAATAATAATAGAGTGTATGTAGATAAAACGGGTGCAGTAGTAGATGGCTCTGTTCCAGGTGCAATGCCCGCTTATCACTTAAATACTTATACGTATACTGGTGCTGGTACTTATCTAGATGCCATTGCTCGTAATGCTTACAATAGCCATACCAATACTGTAAACGCATATACTACTTATAAATTTGATTTGAATGGTGTACATCGTTTTAAAACAATGTTAGGTGTTAACCGTGTAACTACAAAAAGTGAGTCTAACTGGAGTGATAAACGATCATTGACTGATCTTGCTAATCCTCAATTTAATTTGGCTATTGGTACACAAACCGCTGGCGGATCTAAAGCTTGGGAATCACAATTAGGTTATTTTGGACGTGTTAACTATTCGCTATTAGATCGTTATCTAGTGGAGGCTAATGTTCGTCGTGATGGTTCTTCTAAATTTACAACGGATCTACAGTGGCGTACGTTCTACTCTTTCTCTGCTGGATGGCGTGTAAACGAAGAGGCTTTCATGGATTGGGCAAAACCTGTATTAAGTGTTTTGAAACTTCGTGCTTCATGGGGTAAAGTTGGAGACCAGACTGTTCCTAGCTCTTTATATCAATCTACAATGGGTTCTTCTCAACTAGGATGGTTAGATGCTGATGGTAACAAAGTGGTTTATGTTGGTGTTCCTTCTCCTATTTCTGCCACTGTTAGCTGGCAAGATATTGAGACAACAGATATTGGTTTAGACTTACGTCTTTTAGACAATCGTTTAGGACTTGTTTTTGATTGGTACCAACGTGATACAAAAAACATGCTTGTACCTACTGAAGGTATTCCGGATACATATGGTAGCTCTGCTCCTAAAAGTAATTCTGGATCTTTGCGTACACGTGGTTGGGAGTTAGCTATTGACTATACGCATAACTTTGAATCAGGTCTTTCTATTAATGGTATGTTTACTATATCAGATGTGAAGACAACTATTACTAAGTACGGAACAAATCGTAATGTGTCCTATTGGTATGATGGTAAAGAATATGGTGAAATTTGGGGTTATCACACCGATCGTTTGTATCAAAAAAGTGATTTCCAATATGACTCAAATGGAGATATCATAACTACTTGGGCCAAAAATGGTGTAGAGGTAGCTGCTGGTACTGCTGGAGCTAAACAAGTGAATAAATTAAGTAATTCCGATGGTATATACCAAGATTACTTACAAAGTGGATCTTTTGTTTTTGGTCCTGGTGATGTGAAATATAAAGATGCTAACGGTGATGGTGAGGTAGATAATGGTGCTAATACTGTAGAAGATCATGGTGACCTTGACAGAATTGGTAATACTACTCCTCGTTATGAGTATGGTTTCCGTTTAGGTGCTACGTATAAAGGCTTCGATTGTTCTGTATTCTTCCAAGGTGTAGGTTCTCGTGATCTTTGGGGTAACTCTGCTTTAACTCTATCTGGTTTTAATACAGCAGATGGATCTGTAGCTGAGGCTCTTTGTAACAATTATTGGACAGAAGATAATACCAATGCATTCTATCCACGTCCATGGAACATGGCGAATAGTACAAATGCATATAACATGAGAGTCCAAGATCGTTATTTAATTGATATGTCTTATTTACGTGTTAAGAATATTACTGTTGGTTATACTTTACCTGCTCTTCTTACCAAGAAAGCATGGATTAATAAGGCTCGTGTTTATGTATCCTTAGAGAACTTTATAACATTCGATAATTTGGGTGACCTTCCTATTGATCCTGAGATTGTTCCTGGTAGCTCTATTTTTGCAACTAGTGGAAATAATTATGGTGGTGGTCGTGCCGGTATTGGTACTCCAGCATTTAAGAGTGCTTCCGTAGGTATTCAACTTAGTTTCTAATTATAAAAGATCAAGAAAATGAAAAAATATATTTTAATAGCATTGACCTTGGCTTATTCTGCCATGCTCTTTGTTTCTTGCGACGACTCAATACTTGATCGTCCTGATCAGACCAAATTTACAGATGATAAATTCTGGCGTTCAGAAAGTGATTTGCGCTTGTATAGTAATGAGTTTTACCCACAATATTTTACGGGTTATAACTCTAGCTATTCTACTCCATGGGCCATGTTACGTGGATATGCTTTTAGTGATAACGTAGTAACATCGGGTAAACAATCTTCTTTCCCAAGTTCGCTTCCTAATGATTTAGGTTCAACTTCATTGCAAGGCGCTGACTGGCGTACACAATGGCAGGGCCAAATGTGGAATTTTGCATGGGTACGTAAATGTAACATCATGTTAGATCGATTAGAGAACGTTTCTAAAAGTACAATAACGGATGAAGCTTACAAACATTGGACAGCTGTAGCTCGTCTTTTCCGTGCTTGGGAATACCATCGTTTAGTAATTACTTTTGGTGATGTACCTTATTATGATGCTCCTGTATCTGATGCTGATCCAGATGATTTGTTTAAAGCGCGTACTCCTCGCGATGAGGTGATGGGTCATGTATTTGATGATTTGCAATATGCGCTAGCTAATGTTCGTGAGAATGATGGCAATTTGTCTGTAAATCGTGATATCGTAGCTGCTGTTGCTTCTCGTATTCTTTTATTTGAGGGTACTTGGCAGAAATATCATAACAGTAATACAACTTTAGCTAAGAAATATTTGGATGCATGTGTTAGTGCTTCAGAAATTGTTATGAATAGTGGTAAGTATAGCTGTACTATGCCTTTCCGCACCTTGTTTGGTAGTGACAATTTAGCTGGTCATCCTGGTGTGATTATGTATCGTCATTATGCAGATGGAGAGGTAACACATTGTATCGCTTCTTATAGTAATGGTGAAGAGGGTAACTCTGCTGCAGGTAACTTATCTTTGATCAAAGCTTTTATTTGTAATGATGGTAAAACCTATCAAAACTCTACTGTAGCAGATGCTGATAAGTTTGATGTACCTACTTTAGCTAAGACACGTGATTCTCGTTTTGAGGCAACGTTCTTTAATTTCCCTCATATCAAATCTTCTAGTTTATTGTGTCAAGATAAGTTTATTAGTAGAGAAGGTGCTAATTATGTTCGTGAAGATAATTTAGCAAATCTCCCATCTAAATATATGAGTAATACAAATACTAATGACTTATGTATATTTTACTTTTTTTAAGTGAAAATCATTTATTTCATCAAGCATTAAATGATTCTTAATTTTCTTTAAAGGTTTAACTAAAAAATAATGATTAAGATT
>JAQWAN010000197.1 GCA_028707655.1 Bacteroidaceae bacterium | reverse complement strand
ATGTGGTGATGGCACTCAACATGTATGATGAATTAGAAAAGAGTGGTAACAAACGAGACAATCAGCTATTGGGCAAGCTATTGGGTATGCCCATTGTTCCCACCAATTGTAGACAATCCGTCGGTATCAAAGAATTGCTACAAACCGCTATTCAGGTCTATGAAACGATCAACAAAACCGAATCGCCTTGCGCAACCGACACAGACTGCAAAGAGCGACCAGAAAAATGTCGTAGTCACCGTTCGCATCGTCATGAACGTCGTCGTGAAAATCGTGCAAAATCGTCTACATCGCCATCATCGCCATCATCGCGACATATACATATTAACCACGGTCCGCTCATAGAGAAAGCTATTGACCGTATAAAAAAAGAGATTAGTAGAAACGAAAACATTCGGCATAAATATTCCACGCGTAACCTATCCATTAAATTATTAGAGATGGATAAAGAGACGGAACGTTTAGTACACACGCTGCCCAATCATAAAAACGTGCTTAAGGTACGCGATGAGATGGCTGCCACACTTTTTGATACAACACACGAAGAGAGTGATACTGCCATCACCAATG
Source organism: Bacteroidaceae bacterium (assembly GCA_028707655.1). Taxonomy (GTDB): domain Bacteria; phylum Bacteroidota; class Bacteroidia; order Bacteroidales; family Bacteroidaceae; genus JAQWAN01. The sequence continues at coordinate 3,517 of JAQWAN010000197.1, read as the reverse complement.
CCAAATATGGTTTTATCAACGGAGCACTTAAAGAGACCTTCACTAATGGAGAGATTGAGACACGACAAGTAACCAAAGTACTCGACTCCATTTTTACCCATAAGCTATGGGGTTATCCACTCTTTTTCTGCATGATGTATGCCATGTTTCAGGCCACCTTCAGTCTTGGACAATACCCCATGGATTGGATTGATGGAGGAGTAGCAGCACTTAGCAATCTACTACAAAACAACATGACCGATGGTGCTTTAAAAGACCTACTCGTTGATGGTATTGTAGGAGGTGTAGGTAGTGTGATTGTTTTCTTACCTAACATCTTGATTCTTTACTTCTGTATCTCCCTAATGGAAGATTCTGGGTATATGGCTCGTGCCGCCTTCATCATGGATAAGGTGATGCATAAAATAGGACTACATGGCAAATCCTTTATCCCACTTATCATGGGCTTTGGTTGCAATGTACCGGCCATCATGGCCTCCCGAACCATAGAGAACAAAAAGAGTAGACTCATCACCATACTCATCAACCCATTGATGTCATGTAGTGCTCGTTTACCCATCTACTTGATGCTTGTCAGTGCCTTTTTCCCCAATCACGGCAGTCTGGTTATCATGTCAGTCTTTTTGGTAGGTATCCTTTTAGCTGCCATCATTGCACGCATCTTTCATCGTTTTATTGTAACAGGAGATGATATCCCCTTTGTAATGGAACTGCCACCCTACCGACTACCCACCATGCGCTCTATCGTGCGTCACACCTGGGAAAAGGGTGAACAATACCTGCGTAAAATGGGAGGTATCATCTTACTTGCCTCCATCATCATCTGGTTCTTAACCTACTTTCCCCGTCCCAAAGTGGCAACGGCACCAACAGTAGCGCAGACAGAACAGGTATCGCCTATTAGCGTACAAGACAGCACTGCATTAGCCCAAGCCGCTACGCTTCAACAACAAGAGAATTCCTATATTGGTCGCATCGGTCAAGCCATTGAACCTGTTTTACGCCCATTAGGCTTTGACTGGAAAATGGGAGTAGCACTTATCACGGGGGCAGGTGCCAAAGAGTTAGTAGTAAGTACTATTAGTGTATTATATCCAGAAGAGAGAGGCTCTAACACCACTAGTTTGAGTCAACGACTTCCCTTTACGCCCGTTACGGCGTATGGCTTTATGATTTTTACACTCCTCTATTTCCCCTGTATCGCCACACTAGCTGCCATCAAGCAGGAATCAGGCAGCTGGAAATGGGCTGTTTTTGCAGCTACATACACCACTCTTTTAGCCTGGGTTATGTCCTTCTTAGTATACAACATCGGTAATCTATTTTAATTATGGACCTACAAGAAATCATTGTTATCATTATCGGCTTAGGATGTATCTCCTATGTGGTACTTTTGATTTGGCGTTTTTTCAAGCGCACCAATCAGAATGAGAATATGTGTAGTCACTGCGATGCCGATTGCAAATTGCGCAATATAGCAGAACAACGTCTACAAAAAGAGGAGCAAACAAGGAATAAAGAGAAGAGTGAGGTAATACATTCTTGTTCAAGTCATTTGCCCAAAGAGGCAACAGACAGCACCACTAAAAAGTGCCACTAAGCGGCTAAGAAGAGCTATAAAGGAGAAAACCTGCAATTTTTTTTCTTAAAATAGTTGGCAACTAAAAAACATTTCTTATCTTTGCACTCGCAATCAACAAGGTTCCTTGGCCGAGTGGTTAGGTACCGGTCTGCAAAACCGTTTACGGCGGTTCGAATCCGCCAGGAACCTCACTAGAATCCTCCGAAATAGTAAATACTGTTTCGGAGGATTTTTTTTAAGATCTCTTTTCTTTTAAAACGTAACAGTCTGCGCATTGTGCATACACATAAGCCATATTTTAAAAAAGGATAGTAGCGCTTATGTACTACTATCCTCTCCAATTAAACCATCTCTCTATAGTTTTTCCCACTTAGTGGCTTTACATTTTGGGCAAGGAGGCAACGTATCTGTTGCATCATTAAGCTCTAAGATAAACCCACATTTCAAACATTTATACTTACCTTTTCCAGGTTTTTCTCCAGTTGTACACATAACTTTAATTCTTTAAAAGGTTATTACTTAGCACTACTCCACAGAAAGGAATAACACCATTATTATCTATGTTAAATCGAGCTCCTCTTCTAGTTGAACCCCTAGTAGAGCAGACATTTTACTTAAAAGAGTCTTGTAAGCATTATAAGCCTTCTCGTCTCTAGTAGTTGCCTCCAAACTAGGATAGGGCTTTGTAATATGATTATAAAAGAATACCCAAAACACATTTTCGGCTGTATGACAATGCACGTGTGGATTGTTTTCTAATTGAATTTTCAACCTTCGGGTGACATTTTTGCAAGAAACAAAATCTAATGCTTCAACAATAGGACGAGAAGAGGCACATGCATATTTTTCTTGACCTAAACATTTGTACTCCCTATTAAATAGGGCATACCTAGCGTTGTCTACATCTAGAACAATACCATAAGGACTATTCAATCGAAACCATTTTCCATTTTTCATAACCGCCCAGTTTAAATTAACAAATTCGAACAACTCGGAAACAATATACAACTTTTTCACAAAAGCACCATTATAAATCCTAAATTTAACCTTCTACTGCAAAATATTGTTTCCAAATAGATTATTTCCATGTACACTGAACTCAACAGCAGCGAGAAAAGAATAGAGCAGCTACTTTTTTACATAACCACAGCACTCAACTAACCTGGTAGTCACGGTGAACCACATTGGTAGTCGTGGTGAACCAGTTAGGTAGTCACGGTGAAACGATTAGGTAGTCACGACTACCAGGTTAAATAGCTACATCGTTTGTAACAAGGAGAATGCAATAAACCATAACATTATAGCATAAAGAGGGAGAGATACTTCCCTTTTTCTTTGTACTACTACTAGAATAAACTACCTTTGTGGTAACCGTTGGGGGTGCTGAACATTGTTTGGCTGAGACTTTACCCTACGCACCTGATATGTTTAATGACATCGGAGGGAAATGGTAATAAATTGTACAACTATTCGTAAAATAATTTATCAATGCCATCTCCCTACGCGGATGTGGCATTTTTTATATATATAAATTAATTATTTTAGGATGAATAAAAAAAATATTTTTGATCAATATGCCTCTGGATATGATGCATGGTTTATGGATAACAAAAACTTACTCATGTCTGAGGTGAATCTAGTAGCCCATTTTCTAAAGGGTGCAGGACGCATCTTCTCAGTAGGCTGTGGAAGTGGATTGTTTGAATCGATTCTAAAAAAGGAATTCGATATTGTTATTCAAGATGGACTAGAACCATCGGATGGCATGGCAGCTATTGCACGAAAACGTGGCATCAATGTAACCGTCACTACGGCAGAAGAGGCAACGTTTGGTTCGGAGAGATATGACACCATACTTTTTAATGGAACACCGAGCTATATCAATAACCTAGAAGGGGTGATTCAAAAAGTGTTTAAGGCTCTCAAAAGATGGGG
>JAQWAN010000196.1 GCA_028707655.1 Bacteroidaceae bacterium | reverse complement strand
TTTTACCCTTTTTATCTTAAATCTATTTACAATGAAGAATAAGTTTTTAATTTTAGTAGTCTTGTTTTTTTTTACTTTAAGTAGTTTTGTTGCTTTTAGTGATAAGTCTCAATGGGTTAGAGGATCTTTTTCGGGCTTTCCATATAAATTAACTCATATGTCTCCCTACGTAGATCTCCCTGATTCATTGGGCAGTTTACTTACTACCGCAATGAAAAATCATTCAACACATTATTCCAAATTTCCTGATTCATTGGGGGTAAGTAAATTTCAATTTAAGATTCAATTTTCTGCTACATTTAAATCGAGTAACTTAGAGTATGTATCCTTTGAATTTCGTTTTTTGGATGTTTATACAAATGATTCACAGGGTGGACGGTATTTTATTGATGATTTCTCTGATGGCACAAATAAAAAGTTACACTTTGATATAAAGCGCTTCTTCCCCTTTTTTGAAGACTATATTAGAGAAACGTGTAAGATAGAAAGAGATCCAAAGTTTAAAGTGCTTCGAAATGAGTATTCTATTTCGGTTCCTCTCTTTTTCAATAAAAATAAAGAAGTAATAAATAATAAGTATTAGAATCTATTGCTAATGAAGAGATTTCTTGTAAATTTGGTATAAGCATTAAATGTTTATCTTGATTGTGAGTACCTAATTTCGTCAGGAGAGAGGGCTTATGACCCATCAAGTGTCGGAGGTTTAAATTCTTCTAATCAGATAACACCAAGCTGGGTTCAGGGTGTCACGGAGTCAGGCGGAAATCAGCCATATAAACTAGGTGGAACTGCAAATACAGGAATATCGCCAGTAAGTGTAAATTCATCGAGGAATGATTTAATTAAGGCTTATCCACACCAAAAAAGTGCATTGCAAAGTTTGCCCGCAAATGCAACATTAAAATCTGCAATACCAACAATGTATTACAAGAAAAATTAGAATATGAAAAACAAGATTTATTTTGTAGCATTATGTGTTTTTGTCTTATCCTGTTCTACAACTAAGAATATGAATTATGATAGTATGATTGGTAAGTTTTACGGTAAACATCCGGGATTTAGCAAAGGCACATACACTCAGTGTAATTTAGAACTAAAGCGAGACAGTACATTTTATTTTCAGATAAAAGGACACGATTACAGCCCTGAATGTAAGGGTCTGTGGAGTTTGTCAAACGATACATTACTTTTAAAGTGTAATGAAGAAAAAGATGTTTCCGTCCTACTTTCAAGTGGTTATATGAACCAGCGGGAATTTAGGATTAGAGTATTGAATAAAGACAAACTGGAATTTGATAATGTAAATTTAAAAAGGAAATAAGTATATCAAGTAATTTAAACAAAAGTAAATGTTCGAAAAAAATTCAAGAAAAAGATTATCTCAACCGATCAGGAAATTATTATAGCTTATTTAATAGGAGTTTATCTATTTATATATTCTCCTTCTTCTAACTAACTTTTTATAATAGTAATAAAATAAAAGGTAATGTGTCATGCTTTGAAATAGATTGACTCTTTTATCTTAGTATACAACTATATTATTGATGTAATAAAGGTGAAAGATTTACCTAAGTCAGCGGGAAACATAGATAATACTCAATTAAATCTTAATACCTATAAATCAAATAGTAAAATACAATATGAATTAAAGGGGAGTAAACAAACTTTAATGAGGAGGTTTTATAATTTATTTAATTTCAAAACAGTACGAGGAACTTCTGATGGTGTTAGTTACAATATAATAACTAAAAAACCATTCCCTGGACATTGGTACTCGCCTGGTGCTTGGGATTATATGAGAAGATCAACACCACAGGTCAAAAAATATCCAGGAAAGGGATTTCCTCCTAACTAAAAATAGATTAAAATGAGAAAAAAACTAAAAAGGATATTAAGCAGTATGCTGATAGCAATTATTTGTGGCTTTTTTTGGTACTATTATCCACGAACTGTCCCTTTTAAATTTGTTATGGAGATTAAAAAACCATATAAAGAGTTTGACTGTTCTTCATTTATAGGATTTCATTATGCTAACAGTAAAGATAGATTGATGTTTTTTTTGGTTGAGTATGGTAAAAAATATAGTCCACATAATCGAGTTTACGATTCGCTTTTTGTAGAAAATATTGCAGAAAAACTTGATTTTAAAAGATGTGATTACATAATAGGCTACCAAAAACGATTAAAAGCATTAAGACATTCACCACATCTTAGACAAACAGAAGATGGATTGTATTTTGATAAAAGAACGCCTTTAATACCGACTTGGGACAGTACAATAACAAATAAAATTTATATTTACCAAATCAAGAAAAATAACAAATATAGGACATTTGGGCCTTGATAAAAGTGAGTGGTGCTCTTGCTTCTGGATAAGTTCTGTTCTCTTTTCTGGGAATAATTGGATGAATAGGGTATATTTGTATTCTTAATGAAGAAGAAATAAGATGCTAACACATACTTTTGTAGATGTTATTGTACCATTACCCTTGGCGGGCTATTTTACCTATGCAGTACCTATCCAGTGGGTGGAGCAGGTAAAGGTGGGCTGTAGAGTGGTGGTGCCTTTTGGTAATCGTAAGTTCTATACCGCTGTGGTGCATAAGATACATCACATTGCTCCTACTGAATATAAGGTGAAAGAGCTCTACGAATTGCTCGATATGACACCTATCTTATTACCTGAACAACTGAAGCTATGGCAATGGATGGCCGATTATTATCTGTGTACACCTGGTGAGGTGCTCAAGGCGGCTTTGCCATCGGGCTTGAAGGTGGAGAGTGAGACGCTGGTGGCCATTAATGAGGAGTGGGATGCGGAACAGTCGCTTACCCCGCATCAAGATAGAGTGATGCAGGTGCTAAATACAGCTACAGAGATGACAATGGCGGCTTTGATGCGCGCTACCGGACTAACCAATTGTATGTCTATCGTAAAGGGACTCTTGGAGAAACGTGCGGTGGTGGTGATGGAGTCGCTCAAAAGAAACTATAAACCCAAACAGGAGCAACGCATAAAGATTGCTTCGGCATTTATACACGAATCGGCGCTTGGTGAAGTGTGCGATAAGCTTGAACGGCGATCGCCTAAACAGTTCTTGCTGCTGATGACCTATCTGGAGATGGTAGGTGAAACGGGAAGGAGCACACAACAAGCGGTAGGTAAACATTTGCTATTGAAAAAGTCGGGTGTCTCGGCTGCTGCACTTACGGGATTATGTAAAAAAGGGGTGCTAGAGAATTTCCAAGTAGAGATTGGTCACCTAAAACAGGTCAAGGTAGAGATGCAGTCTATCTATCCGCTCAACTCCTTTCAACAAGTTGCTTTTGAGCAGGTGTTGGAGGCGTGGCAGACAAAAGAGGTTTGTTTACTGCATGGTGTCACATCGAGTGGAAAGACAGAGGTCTATATCCATCTGATCCATCAGACTATTGAACGGGGAGAGCAGGTGTTGTATCTGCTACCAGAGATAGCTCTGACTACACAAATAACTACGCGCTTACGTCGTGTGTTTGGCGATAAGCTGGGTATCTATCACTCTAAGTTCTCGGATGCAGAGCGGGTGGATATTTGGCAAAAACAACTCTCAGAGAATCCTTTTCAAGTAATATTAGGGGTGCGCTCTTCTATCTTTCTACCCTTTGCTAAATTGGGATTGGTGATTGTGGATGAGGAGCATGAGGCTTCTTATAAACAACAAGACCCAGCACCTCGTTATCATGGTAGAAACGTGGCATTAGTGTTGGCGGCTCAGTTGGGCGCTAAATGTTTGTTAGGAACAGCAACACCCTCTATTGAGAGTGCCTATAATGCGGTTACAGGCAAGTACGGACGCGTGTTTATCAATGAGCGCTACAAGTCCATCCAATTGCCTGAGGTGGTGCCTGTGGATATTAAAGAGCTCTACCGAAAAAAGAGAATGAAGGGGATGTTCTCGCCTTTGTTGATAGAGGAGATGACCACTGCCTTGGAGAAGAAAGAGCAGATTATCCTTTTTCAAAATAGAAGGGGATTTGCGCCTATGGTAGAGTGTAAGATGTGTGGATGGGTGCCTAAATGTGTGAACTGTGATGTGTCGTTGACTTATCACAAGGGGATACATCAATTAACGTGTCATTAT
>JAQWAN010000195.1 GCA_028707655.1 Bacteroidaceae bacterium | reverse complement strand
GTTTCGAGCACAACAAATTTTTGGAACGATAGATCCTACCGACCAAACAGAAGATTTAGGTAACGATCATATGAAATCGGGTGACTATGCAATTAGTAACTTGAAAATTATAATGAAGAACCTTGAAAAATGGACCTATGTAGATGGCGATCGTTATGATGCTGTAGAAGATATGTACAAACAAGTTGTTTACCAATACAGACGTCATTTACGTCATGTAATGCCTTACTTAGGTGGTATTCGTTTCCAAGAGGTACGTCAAGGTGATGGGGAGATAGCTAAACACTATATGGATAAAGCAACGCAGAAAAAAGCGATGAAGTGGTTGTTAAACCAAGCACGTACCTATAGTCAATGGTTAACTCCAACTGATTTACTTGCTAAGGTTGATATCTATTCGAACGTGAACGACAAGTTACAAAAAACGGTAATAGGTAGTCTTTTAAATTCATCTACACTCTACCGAATCAAAGAGGGTGGTCTAATGGAACCTTCTACTGGTTATACACTTTCTTCTTATTTAGATGATGCTATGCGAGAAATCTTTAAGGCTTCTTATCGTGGCGTTCAATTATCTCCAGTGGAGATGAACCTTCAATCGGCTGCTATTGAATTGATGATGAAAAGCACCGGATTAGATAAATCAAATGCAAAAAAAGGTTCTAAGTCATTGGCAGCTTATTGGGAGTTAATGAATGAAAAAGATGATTGTGGATTATCTTGTAGTCACAATCATGCAGTAGATGGTGAAAACTCATTTATTCGTATCAATTTTGGTTTACCAACGCTAAGTTCAACAGAAATAGCAGTTGTTATGACAAGCAATTTGAAAAAAATAGCTCAACTTTATAAAACAAAAAGAGTTTCAGCTAGAGGAGAGGTACGCGATTTCTACGATTATCAATTGTTAAAGATAGAGCGCTTACTTAAAAATAATTAATACTAAATATTAGCTAATTATGAATCGATTTCTAAACATAGTACTGCTATTTTCTTTCTTATCCTGCACTTCGCTGTTTGCACAGCAAAGCGGAATGCTGCTAAAGGGAAATGTGGTGGATGCCTCTGGACAAACTGTTATTGGAGCAAGTGTCATTGAAAATGGTGGCTCTAATGGTACAATAACCGATTTCAATGGAAATTTCTCTTTGAGAGTTTTGAAAAAAGTAGGCGTCGTAAAGATATCATTTATAGGTTATGTTTCACAAAACATAGCCTATAAACCAGGTGTAAATTTTCTTAAAGTCGTTTTAAAAGATGACACACAACAAATGGACGAGATTGTTGTGGTGGGATATGGTTTGCAAAAAAAATCCTCTTTGACCAGTTCTGTTGAAATGGTACGAAGTGAAGATTTGATGCAAATGCCTACTGCCAATCTAGATGAAGCATTGAGTGGACAAGCAGCTGGATTGCAAGTGGTTAAAACCTCTGGTGATCCTAGTTCAGGACAAGAGGCATCCATCCACATTCGTGGTATAAATGGAAGTCCTTTGCTCGTTATTGATGGGGTGCCACGTTTTAGTGGTGGACTCTCTAATAGTGAGATGCGTTTGTCCGATTTAAACCCAGATGATATTGAGAGTATCTCTATCTTAAAAGATGGTGCTGCTGCTGCTGTATATGGTGTACGTGCTGCAAGTGGTGTTATTCTTGTAAAAACAAAACGTGCTAGCAAAAATCAGAAAATATCGATTAAGTATCGTGGTCAATTTAATTTACAAGAGGCCACCTATTTACCTAAGTTCTTAGATTCATACGATTTTGCAAAGTTGTTTAATACGGCTGTTGCTAACTCGCCCGATACGCAGTATGCACCCTATACTGACGAGCAATTAGAGATGATTCGTACGCAATCTAATCCCAATAAATATGCGAACGAGAATATGTTAGATTATCTGAATAAATTTGGTTATTCTACTATTCACAGTCTCTCTATTTCTGGCGGTAATAAAATGGTTCGTTATTATTTCTCTGGTGGATATACCACTACCCAGGGACTTTATGGCGGCGTTGGTAGAGACCGTTATAACTATTCTGCAAAAGTAGATGCAACTTTGGCTAAAGGACTAACCTTATCGTTTGATTTAACGGGCTCGCGTTCGGATAATAAAACAACGAGTTATACCACCATTAGTTCCGCTTATAGCTACTCTCCATTGCAACCCTTTCGTTATACAGACGGACGTTTAGCTAGCAACGATGGAGGTAATGCACTTATCTCTGTAGATGGCTTAGGTGGCTATATTGAAAACAAAACCAATATGACTACCCTGTCTACTACCTTGCGTTATGAATTTCAAAAAGTAAAAGGATTATCCGCTTATTTGCGTGGTACTATAGATACTAACTTCTACAGAAGTAAATCTTTTGATAAACCTACTACACTTTATTTGTATGACGAAAATACTGGCATCACAAGTGAGGATCCAAAGACTACTTATCCATTAGCTAAAATATCATTAGACGAAACTAATAATTTTGTAGATAATAAGTTATTCGAGGTGGGTGTTAACTATGACCGTACTTTTGCACAAAAGCATCATGTTACTGGATTAGTTGTTGTCAATTATCAGGCACTCCGAACCCATACTTTATCTGGAAACAACAATGACCTTTCTGGTATCTATCCTGAAAGTGGTACTACTAGTGTAGGTTATGTAAGTAATAAAGATTATTTCTTGCAAAGACAATCGTTGATTGGTCGTGCTACCTACTCCTATGATAATCGTTATTTTGTGGAGAGTAGTTTTCGTGTAGATGGTTCCACCAAGTTTACACCCGAAAAACGATGGGCTATTTTCCCTACCGTTTCCGCTTCTTGGATTTTGTCTAATGAAAACTTTTATAAAAATTGGGACCAATCTATTCTCTCCAATGTTAAGTTTAGAGCCTCAATGGGTCTTTTAGGAGATGATGGTGGTGTAGATGAATTCTCTTATTTGATGAGTTATATCTATGCACCTAGAGAGGGATACAATATTGATGGAAACTTTAAGCAGGGTGTAGTGCCAGCAACCGGAACTTATCCTAATCCCGACTTAGAGTGGGGAAAATCGCGAGATTATAATATTGCAGCCGATTTAGGCTTTTGGGAAAACCGATTTGGTTTGTCTTTTGAATATTATTGGCGGTATCGTACCAATATGATTAAAACTGCACCAGGTTATCTTATTCCTCCTTCTGCAGGATTGAACGGTAGTTTACCATCTCTCAATTTTGGAGAGATCAAAGCATGGGGATGGGATTTAACCTTTACCCACAAAAATTCTATTCATAACCTGAAATATAATGTAGCACTTACTTTGGCACAAACCAGAGATAAGTATTTGGATTATGGTGATGAGTCAACTGTTGCTTCCAATCTTCGTAGAGAGGGAACAAGTAGTATGTCATGGCTGCTTTATGAGGCCGATGGTTTATTCCAGTCGCAAGAGGAAATAGACAACTATACCTTAGACCAAGATGGATCAGGAAATGCAAGTATTGCACCTGGTGATATCAAATACAAGGACCAAAATGGTGATGGTACATTAGACGAGAACGATAGAATTTATGTAAAGAACTCCTCTACACCCTCCTTTACAATGAGCTTACGCTTAGGGGTGAAATATAAAGGCTTCTTTGCTAATGTGATGTTTCAAGGAGCTAGTGGCTATCAACAAACGATGAGTGAACTTTACACACTAAACAATAGTAGTTTGCAACGTTTCCAAGATTATCATTTAACAGATACTTGGTCGGAAACCAACAGAGATGCAACTTACCCACGTGTAAAATTTGCTACGACTAACGATAACAACCGACGATCCTCTACATTTTGGGTAAAAGATTGTGATTTTATTCGTTTAAAATCCCTATCGTTAGGTTATTCATTAGCCTCAAACGTAGTTAAGAAGTTGAAATTAACCTCTGCTAGTTTATCCTTGAATGCAAGTAATTTATACACATGGTCTTCGTTAGACGGATTAGATCCTGAATCTCTTCGTGGATATCCTATTCAACGTTCTTATGGTATGACACTTAACTTAGGTTTTTAATTATAACACTATAAAGCTATAATATGTATAGACATAAAAATATATTTGTTGCGCTTCTATTTATGAGCCTACTTGGAATAACAG
>JAQWAN010000194.1 GCA_028707655.1 Bacteroidaceae bacterium | reverse complement strand
AACCACGCTACTGGAGCTACAACAGCAGATTAGCCGAATCTACTACACCGATTTCACCAATAAACATTGGGATAAATTAGCCAAACGGTTAAAGATAAGCACCGAGAAGCTAGAAGGAGCTATCAAAGAGATCACTAAATTGGACCCACGTCCTGGCAGTGCCTTAGGCGAATCGATTAACGGTCTGTTTCAACAGATTATCCCCGATTTTATTATTGAAAACGACGAAGATAATATTACCTGCTCGCTGAACAACCAACAGACCCCCTCGCTACATATCAGCAATGAATATCTAGCAATGGTGCAGGAGCAAGCTCGCCACAAAAAAGACCGGAACGCAAAAAACGCACTGCTCTTTCTCAAGCAAAAGATAGATGCCGCACAGGGATTTATTAATGCCATAGAGGAGAGACAATCGACACTACTAAGAACCATGCAAGCCATCATTAAGCGACAAACGGCTTTTTTCTTAGAGGGAGATGAAACATTGTTGCGCCCCATGATACTCAAAGATATCGCAGAAGACACAGGATTAGATATCTCTACCATATCACGGGTCAACAACAGTAAATATGCACAAACTAATTTTGGCATCTATCCATTGAAATTCTTTTTTAGTGATGGCTATACCAGCAATACAGGAGAGGAACGTTCTACACGAGAGATAAAAAAGAATTTACAAGAACTGATAGCAAAAGAGGATAAAAAAGCACCACTCTCTGACGATGAGTTGTCTATACAGCTTAAAAAACTAGGCTTTCCTGTAGCACGTCGCACAGTAGCCAAATACAGACAACAACTAAGCATCCCAGTGGCTCGATTACGAAAATAAACAACATGAAAAATCAATCTTATAGCACCTTTATAGCACACGCTATATCGACACTCTTTTATCCCTTTCTTTTGGCCTTTTTCTGCTTTGTGTTTGTGCTATATGGTACACCATTAGAGTATCTGCCCTATTATTACAAATGGATTGTGCTCACTGCCAATCTCAACTTTACCATCTTGTTTCCCCTAGCAACCATCTATCTTTTTTTCCGAATGAAACACTGGAAGATACAGGAGATAGAGGAGCAAGAGAAACGATTCGTTCCCTACCTCATCACACTATCTTACTACGTACTCTATTATTTTTTAATGGCGCGTATCTACCTACCCGCACCTTTAAATGGTATGATTTTAGCAACAATAGCTATTATCAGCCTTTGTTGTGTACTCAACCACTGGTGGAAAGTGAGTGCCCATATGGCTGGAATAGGCGGTATTGTTGGAGGTATCGTAGCACTTAGTCAACTCTTTCAACAAGCCTATATCGTTCCACTCTGTATCGCTCTTTTTTGTGCAGGGCTCATAGCCTCCTCTCGTTTATTTTTAAAACGACATACCCCCTTACAAATGGTCGTAGGATTTGCTATAGGTATAATTTTTGCTTATCATTGTATTCTCTAATTAATCATATTATTAAAAACATATTACTATGAATTTACCAAGCAATGTAATGTATACAGCTGATCACGAATGGATCAGATTAGAAGGCAATGTAGCCTATGTTGGAATCACCGATTATGCACAAGAGCAACTCGGCGATATCGTTTTTGTAGATATCGACACCGTGGGAGAAACCATTGGACAATCCGAAGTGTTTGGTTCTATTGAAGTAGTAAAAACAGTATCCGATCTGTTTCTACCCGTTAGTGGAGAAATTCTAGAAGTAAACGGTGCGTTAGAGGAGCATCCAGAACTGGTCAATACAGACCCCTATGGAGAAGGATGGTTGGTAATCATCGAGATGTCTAACCCCGAAGAAGCAGCGAAATTATTATCTGTTGCACAGTACAAAGCCTTAATAAACGAATAAGATGAGTCCAGTAGTCAGTATCATTATGGGTAGTACATCCGATCTACCCGTAATGGAAAAAGCAATGCAATTGCTGAACGATTTTCAGATACCCTTTGAAGTCAATGCGCTCTCTGCACATCGCACACCAGAGGCTGTAGAGCTCTTTGCCAGTCAAGCACAAGCCAAAGGCATCCGAGTGATTATAGCAGCAGCAGGCATGGCTGCACATCTCCCTGGGGTAATAGCTGCTTCTACAGCACTCCCCGTTATTGGTGTCCCCATTAACGCAACACTAGAGGGTATGGATGCCCTTTTAGCTATTGTACAAATGCCTCCAGGCATACCAGTAGCCACAGTAGGTATCAATGCTTCGCTCAATGCAGCTATCTTAGCGGTACAGATGTTAGCACTTACAGACCCTATCTTGAGTGAAAAGCTCAAAACATATAAAAAAAATCTTGGACAGAAAATAGAAAAAGCGAACAACGAACTCGCTTCGCTTAGATACGATTATAAAACGAACTAAACAAAATGGATTATTTTAATTATTCGCGCCGACCAGCCTCTGTAGTACAAGTAGGAAATTGCCCTTTAGGGGGTACCCATCCTATTCGTCTACAATCGATGACCAACACAGATACCAACAACACAGCTGCTAGCGTGCAACAAATCGAAGAGATTGTTGCTGCGGGAGGAGACTATGTACGTCTCACCGCACAAGGAAAAAGAGAAGCAGAAAACTTACGGTGCATCAACATAGAGCTACGCAAAAAGAACAATAATGTACCCCTTATAGCAGATATACACTTCAACCCCAATGTGGCAGATATCGCTGCACAATATGTAGAGAAAGTACGTATCAACCCAGGTAATTATGTCGATCCGGCGCGAACATTTAAAAATCTAACCTATACAGACCAAGAATATGCAGCAGAGATTAATCGCATTCGAAAGCGTTTCATCCCCTTTCTTGCCATCTGCAAGGCACATAAAACCGCCATTCGTATTGGAGTAAACCACGGCTCTCTATCCGATCGTATCCTCTCCCGCTATGGCGATACCCCCGAGGGTATGGTAGAATCGTGTATGGAGTTTTTACGCATCTGTGTAGAAAACGATTTTAAGGATGTGGTTATCTCTATCAAATCGTCGAACACAGTGGTCATGGTGCAAACCGTTAGACGCTTAGTGACCACAATGGAGAAGGAGGAGATGTTCTTCCCACTACACCTTGGTGTTACCGAGGCAGGTGATGGCGAAGATGGCCGTATCAAATCGGCCTTTGGCATAGGTGCATTGCTAGCAGATGGATTGGGCGATACCATCCGTGTGTCACTTAGCGAAGACCCAGCCTATGAGATACCCGTTTGTAAAGAACTACTACAACATCTCTCCCACCGAGTGAACCATGCTTATATACCTGGCGTAGCAGCAGAAGCCTACGACTATTTGGCTTGTACCCGTCGACCAACAAAAGCGGTGGGCAAAATAGGAGGCAATCATGTGCCGGCTGTGTTTGCAGAACGCTTAGAGGGCGACATGGACTTTGCCAAAGGATTTAAGCCCGATTATGTCTATGTAGGTAAAACCGCTCCCAAACAAGTAGAAGAGGGCATCAACTACATCGTAGATGCCGATAACTGGACCGGAGTGCCCCATACCTATCCAGCCTATAATCATGAACAGTTGATGCTGATAGGTGGATGCAATGCCACACAGAAATTTCTCTTTCTACCCTATATCATGTTTACAGCAGAAACTATTGCTTGCTTAAAGAAACATCCAGAGATTGTTGTGATCTCACAGAGCAACCATCAAAATCCAATAGGCGAACACAGAGCCGTAGCACATCAACTGCTGGCACATGGACTAACCAATCCGCTGGTCTTTTTTCATCTCTACCAAGAGAACACAAAAGAACTGTTCCAGCTAAAAGCTGCTGCCGATATGGGAGCGCTTATTATTGATGGTTTTTGCGACGGCTTGTTTCTCTTTAACTATGGCGATTCCTTGCCTCATACCATAGTAGATAGTACCACTTATGCCATTTTGCAAGCTGGTAGAGTACGTATGAGTAAAACAGAGTATATCTCTTGTCCAGGATGCGGACGCACCCTTTATAATTTGCAAGAAACGGTTGCCCGTATAAAAGCAGCCACTGCAGATATGAAAGGCTTAAAGATTGGTATTATGGGATGCATTGTGAATGGTCCTGGAGAGATGGCAGATGCCGATTATGGATATGTGGGTGCTGCCAGAGGCAAAATCAGTCTGTATAAAGGCAAGGTATGTGTGGAGA
>JAQWAN010000193.1 GCA_028707655.1 Bacteroidaceae bacterium | reverse complement strand
AATGGCGAGATGAAACCCGTTATCCAGAAAGCTTTGGTTAAACTAGACGGCAAACCATTCCTTACTTTTGCTAAACAACGTGAAGAGTGGGCTATCAACACAGAATATATCTATCCAGGACCTATCCAATATTTCGGCCCTGCATCTGTATGCGACCAAGCAACGCAAACACTTCAGTTAGAGCTATCTAAATAAAAGAAAGCACTACAAATAATATCTAGCGAGAAAAGGTTTTCCTTTTCTCGCTTTTTTTTGTGCCCGTAAAAAAAGAAAAAAAGCGCCTAAAATGGAAAAATAATCCGCTCTTTTGTTGTAGAGTAAAACAATTTCATTACTTTTGTCCACGCAAACACGGGAGTAGCTCAGTTGGTAGAGCACTGGTCTCCAAAACCAGGTGTCGGGAGTTCGAGCCTCTCCTCCCGTGCTTTCATCCTATAACTCCACCACACTTTTTTGTTTTACACACATCGCGTAACACCTAACCCTCTATTTTTTTTAAGAAGATACAAAGGAGCTATTCGTAGCCCCATTTCAACTAACAAAAGAGGGTATAAATCTTTTTTTTGCATATAAAAAAAGCCTTGCAACATATTGTTACAAGGCTCTATTTCTTGAATAGTTCGCTTATAGCACCTCTTTATCTGCAAAGAAAGTAGTGAGCTCTGTACGAGCATCCGCCAATTTATCCTCCCAAAGCTTCAACGAGTTTTGTCCAATAATGTCGGTTACATATTTAATGGCAACAAAGGGGCGTTTCTTGAAAGCACAAACACTTGCTTCAGCAAACGCTTCCATCTCAAAAACATCATCGTGCGTAGCATCCGAAAGAGAAGTCACAAAACTATCTCCCGTATTACAAATGCCATCCACATCCCATGTATTACAAAAGCCACTAGATAGCAACAAATCCTTACTATCTAACTCAAAATTCAACTCTAGAGCAGGCTCCTTCTGAAAATCTCTATCTATAAAATGGGTACAGACCTTAATTGTACCAATGGCATGACGCAATGCACCTGCCGTACCAATATTCAACACTAAATCGGGTTGATAGCGGTCTATTGCATCCATCAAAGCGATAGAAGAAGCAACTTTACCAACACCGGTATACACATAATCTATCGTACAATCCTTAAAGGAAAGTGCAATTTTTTCTCTTTCCACTGCATATGAAATGAGTACTTTTTTCATTTTAATCACGAATTAAATGAATATTCAACTTTTTACGAGCGCAAATATACATTTATTAGGTCTGACTCCTTAAATTTCCAACCAAAACTTTTTAATCTTATCGATATAGTTGTATATTTGTAAATAATTTTTGGGGAGTAATGATAGAAGAGAAGAATGCAGTATTAACTATTTTTAAATCAAAAATTGAGCAATTAAAAGATCATTGCGACCGCTTAGCGGAAGAAAATGAAAAGCTCAAAAGATTGATTCAGGAAAAAGATGCAGATTTAGCTTCTTTTCAACAGAAATATGACAGACTGCAAATGTCTTATTCTCACCTAAAAGATGTCAAGATATTGACTCTCCGGGATGGAGATATCAAACAAACAAAGCGAAAAATATCTGACATAGTGCGTAATATCGACAAATGCATCTCATTGTTAAATAAATAAGGAACAGATGTATGAACGATGATAGAAATATAACATTAATTGTCTTAGACACGATGTACCCGCTCACCATCAAAAGCAAAGATGAGTTTGTATATAGAGAAGCGGCTAAGGCTTTAAATGAAAAGATTAAAAAGTATCGGACTAAGTTTCCGCAAAGTGATAGTATAAAATGGGTGGTTATGGCTGCTTTAGAAACATCAATTGAACGAACTTATTTAAAAGATAAAAACGATACTGCTCCATATATTGAGGGAATAACATCTTTGGTAAAAGACATTGATCAATACCTAAAAGAGAAATAAACTTTGTAAGGAGATATTAGAGAACAACACACGCACCGCTGCTTTAGACATGGATCAAAAGTTGTGGTGTTTTTTTTATAAATATAAAATATTAAGTAATGGGAATCACAGTCATAATTGTCGCTGCCACATGCTTAGCTATCGGGGGAATTGCCTCCTACTTATACTTTAAATATGGCTTAAAAAGTAAGGTAGAAGAGATTCTGAAAGAGGCTAACATGGAAGCTGAAGTAATAAAGAAAAATAAATTACTAGAAGTCAAGGAGAAATTTCTGAATAAGAAAGCCGACCTTGAAAAAGAAGTTGCCATTCGCAACCAGAAGATTCAGCAAGCTGAAAACAAGCTAAAACAACACGAGTTAATCATTACACAAAGACAAGAGGAAGCACAACGCAAACGCAAAGAAACAGATGCGATTAAACAGAACTTAGAGTCACAACTTGCAATTGTTAACGACAAGAAAAAAGAACTAGATAGCCTTCAACAAAAACAAAGAAAAGAACTAGAGACCATCTCGGGTCTTTCTGCAGAAGAAGCAAAGGAGCGATTAATAGAATCGTTACAAGAAGTAGCTAAAACCGAAGCCTCATCGTATATCAACGATATTATGGACGACGCTAAGCTAACTGCTAACAAAGAAGCAAAACGTATTGTTATTCAATCTATCCAACGTGTAGCAACAGAAACAGCTATTGAGAATACCGTTACTGTTTTCCACATTGAATCGGATGAGATAAAAGGACGAATCATTGGTAGAGAGGGTAGAAATATTAGAGCATTAGAAGCAGCTACTGGCATCGAGATTGTAGTAGATGATACACCAGAGGCTATTGTTCTTTCAGGATTCGACCCCGTACGTAGAGAGATTGCTCGTCTAGCTCTTCATCAATTGGTAACCGATGGTAGAATACATCCTGCTCGTATTGAAGAGGTAGTAGCCAAGGTGCGTAAACAAGTAGAAGAAGAGATTATTGAAACAGGTAAACGTACCACTATCGATTTAGGTATTCATGGCATTCATCCAGAGCTAATACGTATTATTGGTAAAATGAAATACCGCTCCTCTTACGGACAAAACCTCTTACAACATGCGCGCGAAACAGCCAATCTATGTGCTCTAATGGCATCTGAGCTTGGCTTAAACCCTAAGAAAGCAAAACGTGCAGGACTGTTACACGATATTGGTAAAGTGCCAGACGAGGAACCAGAGTTGCCACATGCTATATTAGGAATGAAGTTGGCCGAGAGATATAAAGAAAAAGCAGATATCTGCAATGCCATTGGTGCCCATCATGACGAGGTAGAGATGACAAGCCTACTTGC
This sequence comes from Bacteroidaceae bacterium, assembly GCA_028707655.1. GTDB lineage: Bacteria > Bacteroidota > Bacteroidia > Bacteroidales > Bacteroidaceae > JAQWAN01. The sequence goes on along the minus strand of JAQWAN010000193.1, from coordinate 893 downwards.
ACCTATTGTACAAGTTTGTGATGCTATTTCTGGTGCGCGCCCTGGTGCTCGTAGAGAGATTGTTGAAGCCTATATCAAACGTCTAAACGACCTAGAGCAATTAGCCATGTCTTATCCTGGAGTAACTAAGAGTTACGCTATCCAAGCAGGTAGAGAACTTAGAGTTATTGTTGGAGCCGATAAGATTAGCGATATAGATACAGAAAACTTATCGAACGACATTGCTAAGAAAATTCAGGATGAGATGACTTATCCAGGACAGGTAAAAATCACTGTTATTAGAGAGACACGTGCTGTATGTTATGCCAAATAACAGAACAGGCAAGAAATAGGATACAATAAAAAGATGGAGCGAAGTAAATTAATTACTTCGCTCCATTTTTTTATGCCCCTATCAACAAGTGATCAACAGCTAAAGTTCACCATTGCGCAAAGAGGGAGCTATTTTTTTCTTTGGCGTTAAGCCCATTTCTTTCATACCCTCAATACGTCGCACCACATTCCCTTTACCCGTAGAGAGTTGGTTCACCGCTTTAGCATAAGATGCTTTAGCCTTCTCTAGTTGATCGCCCACCTGCTCAAATGTATCCGAAAAAGAAGCAAACTTATCATATAAATCGGATGCTTTACGAATAATCTCTTCCACATTTTGAGATTGTCGTTCACTCTGCCACAAGTTATACGCCAACTGCAAAGCCATCATCAGATTAGTTGGACTAAGCAATATAATATGTTTTGCATAGGCATACTGACTTAAAGAGGGGTCGTTTTGTACGGCCAATATATAAGAAGCCTCATTAGGAATAAACAACAACACATAACCAATGCTGTTTTCTACTAATGTTGCGTAGTTTTTTGCTGCCAACTCATCAATATGGCGTTTAACCGAACGA